>NZ_JBDOQR010000055.1:0-31876 GCF_039839315.1 Phaeobacter sp. CAU 1743
GGATGAGAGCATGATAACCATCGGTTCGGCCTACCGTCTCCAGCGCCTGTACAGGCTACATCTTTGACCATCCCGTGTCAGCGGGGTAGTCTCATAGTGTCAGGAAACATGAAAACGCTCATGAGAAACGTAAGCACAAGCACTTGATCAGCGGGCATAAAATTTACCGCTGGAAGAACGCAAACAAGGTACGACCCACTAAGTCGATGGTGCCTCCATGCTCGCCGTGGCAGACATCGAGACCATCGTCACGAGCAGTCCGATGGTTTGATCGACTGGGGAACCGCCGGAGATTGGGAGGAAGCTGCCAGCATTCTCCTTTTTTGCCTCGAATATGAGCTGGGGAACCAAACCGCCCGAACAGACCTCAATATATTTAATATCAATACCCTACCGGAACGGATTGAAAATCACCGCCCGAACTACACAGATCAGGCGACCAATGCCCGACTGAGTTTTGCCGCCGCGGTAACACCATCGATGACATTCAGCCCGGGGAGTTCCTCCAAATGACCGGTAACCGACACCGCACCAGCACATCCGATGATCACATTCGCCGTGTCGGGCGGAAGGTTGCGGGCTGCGGCGGCGAAGGCTGCGGCGGCCTCAACCGGGTCATTTTCGAGCAGAAGCACGGGGACATTTGCCGCCATGATCGTACCAATGCGTGCGGCATGCCCCTGCGCGCTTATATTGGCCTCGATCACCGGTACGGCAGCCTGCACCGTGGTGATCACCGCTGTCGGCCCGCCGATCAGCTCAGCCATGACATAGCTGGCCTGCCCAATCCCGAGCACCGGACAGGTGGCAAGCTGGCGAGCTTCGTCCAGTCCGGTATCGTCGAAACAGGCGATCACGATGGCCCGCGCGCCCGCGTCCGATGCCTTGCGGACCAACTCCAGCAGCGGCGGCACTGCCTGCGCGCCATCCTCGGGGCCTTCGATGGCGGGCGGGCCCTCGACCGAGGTCCATCCTTCGAACCGGATATCCGGCGCGGTGCGGCGGGCGGCGGCCAGGATGCTGGCGGTCATGGCTTCGGTGCTGTTGGGATTGATCACGATCACCGGCATCGCTCAGACCATCCCCTTGCCCGCATCGGATCCGCGATCCTTCTTGCGCGCCATCAGCCAGACGGTCAGGAAGAAAACCCCAATCACCACCAGCGAAAACCCCGTGGTCAAGGTGCCAAGGGCAAAGATTACCGGGGTGGTCACATTGGTGGTCATGCCAAAGATTTCCAGCGGCAGGGTGTTGTAGCTGCCCGCCGTCATCAGGGTGCGGGCGAATTCATCATAGCTGAGCGTGAAGCCGAACAGGGCCACCCCCAGCAAGGACGGCGCGATGATCGGCAGGACGACATGGGCAAAGGTCTGCCAGGCAGTCGCACCGAGATCGCGGGCGGCTTCCTCATAGCTTTTGTCGAAACGGTTGAAGACGGCGAACATGATCAGCAGGCCAAAGGGCAGCGTCCAGGTCAGCTGGCTGCCATAGCCAGAACTCGCCCAATGTATCGGCAGGCCCAACTGGTTGAAGATCAGCCCCACCCCCAGGGACACCAGAATCGACGGGATCACCAGCGAGGTGACGGCAAGGTAGAACAGCAGACCCGAGCCCGCGAAACGCTTGCGAAAGGCAAGGCCGCCCAGAACCGAGACCACAACGGTTGTCACCATGACCATCAGCCCCAGCGCAAAGGAACGGCGGAAGCTCCCCCAGATATCGCCCACGGCCTGTTCCTGAAACAGATCGCGGAACCAATAGAGCGACACGCCGTTCATCGGGAATGTCAGCCCGCCCTGCGGCCCTTGAAAGCTGAGGATGCCAATGGTCAGAATCGGCCCGTAGAGGAAGAGCACGAAGAGACCGAAAAAGGCGGCGAGGATGTAAAAGGACCGGCTGCGCGTTTCCATCGATCAAAGCTCCTTGCGAATATCGACCAGCCGCAAGAGCAGCGCGATCACGATCAGAACGGTGCACAGCAGCACCACTGCCGTGGCCGAGGCCGAAGGGTATTGCAGCAGGCTGATGTCATTTGAGATCAGCCGCCCGACGTTGGCGCGTTGCGATCCGGACATGAACCGCACGGTGATGAAATCGCCCATCACCAGGGTTGAGACAAAGATCGTCCCGATCATGATCCCGGGTTTGCACAGGGGCACGATCACCGTCCACAGGGTCTGCAGACCGCTGGCACCGCAATCGCGGGCGGCCTCCAGCAGGGAGCGGTCGATGCGCATCATCGAATTGAAGATCGGCACCACCATGAACAGGGTGTAAAGGTGCACAAAGGCCAGAACGACGCTGAAATCACTGAACAGCAGCCACTCCAACGGCTCGTCTATGACGCCCCAGCTGATCAGCGCCGAGTTGGCCAGCCCGTTGCGGCCCAGGAAGGGAATCCAGCTGATCATCCGGATGATGTTCGAGGTCCAGAACGGGATCGTGCAGAGCAGGAACAGCCCGATCTGCCATTTCAGGCTGCGCACCTCGAAGGCCAGGAAATAGGCAACGGTAAAGCCGATCACCAGCGTCAGCGCCCAGGTCAGCAGGGCATATTTGAAGGTGTTGAAAAACACCGTATAGGTGACCGGCGATCCGAACAGGAATTCGTAATTGTCGAACTGGAACGCCGGGTAGATCGAATATTCCGTCGCGCCCCAAAAGCTGACGATCACGATCATGATGATGGGCGCCACCAGAAAACCAAGCAACACCAACGCCATCGGCGCGGCCTGGATCCATGCGATGATCTGTCTGCTCATATCCGGGGTCCGGTCCTTGATGAAATGCAGGAAGTGGTTGCGGGGGCAGAGGTGCCCCCACAGGTGTTGCGTCAGGCCGCGATGAATTCGTTCCACTTGCGGACCATGTACTGGTTTTCCTCCATGACGGAGTTCCAGCAGGCCACTGCGCCCATGCGGTCATAAAAGGAGCCGCCGTCGCGCACTTCGCCCGCTCCGGCCAGCTTGTCTCCAAAGGGCGAGGTGATGATGTCGGTGCTTTCCTTGCCTTCGAACCAGTAGCCCCACTCGTTTTCGGACATGAAGTTCTTTGAGGTCTCCGGCACCGCCGAATAATAGCCCTGACGCATCAGGAAGCCGCCGACCCAGCCGCTGAGATACCAGTTGATGTATTCATAGGCCGCATCCAGCTCCATGCCGGACAGGGAGGCCGACAGGCCGATGCCACCGCCCCAGCTGCGATAGCCTTCTTTGAGGGGCTGATAAACGCAGTCGATCCCGCGCGAACGAACCGCAGTGATGGCCGGCGACCACATTGACTGGATCACTACCTCACCCGAGGCCATCAGGTTGACGCTTTCGTCGAAGGTCTTCCAGAACGCACGGAACTGGCCGTTCTTCTTTGCTTCGGTGAAGATCGCGATGGTCTTGTCGATCTCTTCGCGGGTCATGTTGCCCTTGTCGCCATAGCTGATTTCGCCCATCGCCTCGCAGACCATGGCCATATCCATGATGCCGATCGAGGAGATATCGAGGATCGAGGCCTTGCCCTTGAACTCGGGGTTCAGCAGCTCGGACCAGCTTTCGATCGGACGGCCAATCAGATCAGGACGGATACCCAGCGTGTCGGCGTTGTAGATCGTTGGGATCAGCGTCATCCAGCCGGATTCGCTATCGACGAAATCGGTGCCGCCCGGACCATCAACGAAACCGACAGTATGCGGCGCGGTGCCTTGCGCAATCTCGCTGTCGGGTGTCAGTTTACCGTCGCGGAAGATGCCGACGATCTTGTCGTAATTGGTGATTTTGGAGGCGTCCATGGCCTGAAGGTTGCCGGTCGGCCAGACCTTCTTGCAGACGAAATACTCGATATCGGCAATATCAAAACTGTCCGGCTGGGTGGCAGCGCGCTGGGTGACGCTGTCGGTGTCCAGCGCGGTCATTTCCAGCGTGATGCCGAGGTCCTCTTTGACCTTGGTCGCCACTTCATTGAGGTTGGACACGCCGGTGCCGAACTGGCGCAGGGTGATGTTCTTACTCTCCTGCCCCCAGACCATCGGCGCCGGAAGCGCAGAGGCCGCGAGCGCCGCGCCACCCGTCTTCAGCAATGCCCGGCGGCTATAGCGAATTTTCGAAATTGTCGTCATGGTCGTTCCCTCTCTGTTATGCGTTTTGCGTTATTTGCGTTGGGTTGTTCATGCGGAGAGCGGGTGCGCGACCCGGTCCTCCCAGTCGAGGCCGATGACCTCTCCCAGATCCTTCGGGGTTTGCAGGAAATCCGTGTCCGGCATCAGCGCCGTGACATCCTGACCGCCCGCGACCTCGGCCGTCAGCGCGACATGGGTTCCCTGGTATTCGATCCCGGTGACCCGCCCGTCGATGCGCCCTGCCTGGACGGCGGTAACCGTCATTTCATCCGTGCGTAGCGCAATATTGCCCTGCGGCAGGTTCAACACGTTGTGCCCGCCCATGAAGCGCGCCACGAAAGCGGTCTTGGGGCGGTTGAAGACATCGCGCGCCGGGCCTGCCTGTTCGATGCGGGAATCGTTCATGACGATGATCTCATCGGCCAGCGCCAGCGCCTCGTCCTGACCGTGGGTGACATGGATGAAGCTGATGCCCAATTCGCGTTGCAGCCGTTTCAGCTCGGCCCGCATGCGGATGCGCAGGAACGGATCCAGCGCCGAGAGCGGCTCATCCAGCAGCAACACCTGTGGACGGGTGATCAGGGCACGGGCCAGCGCGACACGTTGCTGCTGCCCGCCCGAAAGCTGATCCGGCTTGCGGTCTGCCAGCGCAGTCATCTCGACGAGCTCCAGCATATCATCGGCGCGCTTGTCCCGGGTGGGTTTCTCAATGCCTGCCATGCGCAGGCTGAAAGAGACGTTGTCGCGCACGCTGAGATGGGGAAACAAGGCGTAGTTCTGGAACATCATCGCCGTGCCCCGCCGCGCCGGGGGCAGATGTGAAACATCCCGCCCCGCCAGCACGATCGATCCATCGCTGACCGTTTCGTGCCCGGCGATCATGCGCAGGGTCGAGGATTTCCCACAACCCGAAGGCCCCAAAAGGCAGGCATAGACCCCTGCCTTGAAACGATGCGCGATGGCATCGACCGCAACGGTTCCGCCGTAGCGTTTGGTCAGCGCAACAAGTTCAAGATCAGCGTGTCCGGTCATCTGCGTCCCCAGCGTTCAGTTGCAGCCAGAAAGGCCGAAGCTGGACGCATTGCGCAAAGCCTACCGGTCACGGAAAGGGCCGATTCTCGCAATTGCCTGTAATCTGACCGCAGTTGTGCGGGCTTTGGTCAAATATTGCGCACAATATTGTATACAATCATCCGATATGCCGTATTCGATATGACTTCATCTTGTTATGGAATCCGCCAGCCCTCATGTCTGTGGCAGGAGCACCCCATGACGCGATTCGTAGACAAACCCGATTTTATCCAACCCGCTGTGAACGGCCCCTCGGCCCATCTCGTGGCCTCTCTCAGCCAGGCGATACATGAGCATCGCCTTCTGCCTGGCACCAAACTGGGCGAGGATGAGCTGAGTGAGATCTACAATGTCTCGCGCACCGTGGTGCGCAGCGCGCTTCAGGCGCTGTCGCATGTGGAACTGGTCGAATTGAAACGCAACCGCGGCGCCTTTGTCTCGCAGCCAACCGTGCGCGAGGCGCGCGAAGTTTTCGAGGCGCGCGCCCTTCTGGAACCGCGCACCGCCCATTCGGCTGCAGAGCGCATGACGCCCGAGGACGTAGCCCGGCTGGAGGCGCATATCGCCGCCGAACACGAGGCCCTGGCCGAGGGCGAGGTCGGCAAGGCCCTGCGTCTGTCGGGGCATTTCCATATCGAGATTTCGCGCATCGCCGACCAATCCACAATCGCGGGCTTTATCGAGCGGCTGGTGGCGCGCTCTTCACTGATCATCGCGCTTTACTGGAAACGGCAAAGAGCCTTGTGTGAAAAGCACGCGCATCACGCGCTGGTCGATGCCTTCCGGCGGGGGGACGGTCAGGACGCCGAAGAGCTGATGAAAAGCCATCTGCTGGATATCGTTTCGGGGCTCGACCTCAGCGAGACGCCCAAGCCGACCGGAAGCCTGAAAGAGATCCTGAAGGGCTGAGCCCCCACCCCGCATCCGGTATGGAAACGCGCCCTGTCATAAAACGGTTACCCCAGCCGACCATGTAGCCCGGACAGGTGAACTCTTGATTCCCGAAAGGCGACGGATGGCAGGCGGAATACAGGTCAATTCGATTGGCAAGGCCTACGCGGGCAAACCTGCCGTCGATGGCGTTTCCTTCGACATTGCCCAGCATGAATTCTTTGTCATCGTCGGGCAGTCCGGTTGCGGCAAAAGCACGCTTCTGCGGCTGATCGCCGGACTGGAAACCCCGGATCGGGGCGAAATCCGGCTGCACGGGGATCTGGTTGCCGGGGACGGGACCATGGTGCCACCGGAACAGCGCGGCACGGGTTTCGTGTTTCAGTCCTACGCGCTCTGGCCGCATATGACGGTGCGGGGCAATGTTGCCTTTCCGCTGGAAGCCGCGGGCATGTCCCGCAAACAAGCCGCCCGGTTGGCCGAACCACACCTGGAAACGGTGGCCATGCAGGCGCTGGCAGATCGCAAACCCGAAGCCCTGTCCGGCGGTCAACGGCAGCGGGTCGCGCTGGCGCGCTGCCTTGCCGGAGGCGCCAACACCGTTCTGATGGACGAACCGCTTGCCAATCTGGACCCGCACCTGCGCGGCACCATGGAGAAGGAACTGCTGCGGTTCCACCGCTCTTCGGGGGCCACCACCATCTACATCACCCATGATCAGCGCGAAGCCATGGCACTGGCCGACAGGATGGCGGTGATGCAGGACGGTCGCTTCCTGCAGATCGGCACCCCGCAAGAGATCTACGACCGCCCGGCCTGCCCCGAGGTCGCGCGTTTCATCGGTCAGGGCGCGGTGGTGCCCGTCACCTATCATAATGGCAGCGCCGAACTGGCCGGGTATCGCTTCCCTGCCTCCGCCCTGCCCTGCCACCCGAATGGCCCGGCGCAGGCCTTGTTGCGGCCCGAAGGGATCAGAATCCTGCCGGATGCAGGCAAAGACGGCTTGCAGGGCACGGTCCGCAGTATCCTTTACCGCGGCGGCATATGGGACGCAGAGGTTGAAATCGCCGGGGGCGCGCTGTTGTCGCTGACACATGGTACGGCGCTGCACATCGGCCAGCCCCTGTCGCTCGCCGTCGATCAAGCCTGGGTGCTGCCGCAAATGCAAACCCGTGGAGAGCCGGATGAGACGGCCTGAAGACTGGTTCACGCCGGACAATGACCGGCTGGCCCACATCCAGCAGGTGATCAGGACAGCCCAGGCGATTGAGGCGCGGCGCTCCTTCTCTGGTCGCCTGATCGCCGCTGCCACCTATCACGACATCGGTTATGCACCCTCTCTGGCCACAACCGGATTCCACCCCGTCGACGGCGCCGAGATTGCCCCCAAGGATGGGTTTGATGGCGAAATCGTCGACGCGGTGCTGCATCATTCCGGCGCGCGCGGACTGGCCAGCCGCAGCAGACCAGGTCTGATGCATATGTACGGCCCGGACTGCCGAATGACTGAAACCGCGCTCAGCCGCGCGCTGACCTTTTGCGACAACCGCTCCGGCCCCAGGGGCGAAAGCCTCAGCCTCGCCGCGCGGATTGCCGACATTCGGGTCCGCCACGCGGGCAACGCGGCCATTCTGGACACTACAGAAGCCTACCTTCCGGTTTTCGAAGCCATCGACGCTGAATTCACCCCGCTGCTCGACTGATTCCCGGGTCCGGTCAGATGCGCCAAGGCACCACGCCACGCGGAGCGTTTTTGCCGAGCCGGTCCAACGCCACCATCAGCGCGACCGTCGCCACAATCGTGACGCTTGCCATGGCCGCCGCCAGGGTGGTGTAGCCGCCATCCTCGTAATTGTAGATCGTTGTGCCGATGGTTTCATTGCCCGAGGACCACAGCAAGGCCGAAACCGTCACCTCGTTATAAGCCGTCAGGAACACCAGGATCGCGCCAGAGGCCGCTGCCGGTGCGATTAGCGGCACAAAGACGCGGCGCATCCGGAATATATAACCGCCGCCAGCGATGCGGGCGGCCTCTTCCAGCGCCGGATCAAGCTGCACGAAGGCGGCACTGACCGGCTTCAACCCGACGGAAAAGAACGCGCAAAGATACGCAAGAAAGATGATCCCTAGGGTGTTGTAGAGCGCGATGTTCAGAACCGGCAGCGGCTTCAGGAAGGCAAGGATGAAAGCGATCGAGATCACCAACCCCGGAATGGCATAGGTCATCTCGGCCAGGGTAGCGATGCCCATCCCGGTACGCCGCGTGGCGCCCCTGCGCGAAGCCATGAACCGCGCCACGAAAATGCAGCCCACGGAAATCACAACGGCGGCGACACCTGCGCTGAGGGAGGAGTTCAGAAACGCCCGCGCCGTGACAGCCTGCCGGAACAGAACCTCGGTGAAATTGTCCAGCGTGATGGTCTCTGCATTCAGCGGCAGCCCGTAGGTGCGCACCAGAGCGGTCGCCAGCAGCGCCGAAACCGGCAGCACCAGCGTCGCAAAGACCAGCCCCGCCAGTGCGCCTTCGGCCCAGATCCGCAGCCGGCCCAATCGGATCTGCAGTGGCGGTTGCGGCGGCCCGATCAGCGTGTTGCGGGTGCGGCGCAGCAAGAGCGTCTGAACGAGAATGACCGTCACCGCCAGCACCGCCAGAAGGGAGGCGATCACCGCAACATCAGTCAGAACCGAAGGTCCGAAGCTGGCCAGCCTCTGCCAGATCAGCACTGGCATCGTGATGTAGCGGGCCGGAATGCCCAGCAGCGCCTGAATGCCGAAATTCCCCAACGCCGAGACAAAGGCCAGCGCGTAGGCTGCGATCAGCGTCGGTGCCAGCAAGGGCAGAATGATCCGCCGCAACAGCCCCATACTGCGGGCCCCGGCGATCCGTGCGGCATCGCTCATTTCCCGCGGCAGGCTGCGCAGGGCCGCCAGCACCACCAGAAAAACCAGCGGCGTGTGCTGCACGCCCAGAAGGAAGACGAGGCCCCCCTTTGAATAGAGCGGATGGGTTGCGCCGAGTTCAGGCGCCATGCCCAGACTGCGCAGGATCGGCGATGATGGCCCCATCGCTTGTATCCAGGCAATCGCGGTCACATGCGGCGGCACCATCATCGGGATCAGCAGCAGGAAGGTGAACGCCCCCTTCCAGCGGATATCCGTCAGCCCCATGACCAGCGCGATCCCCGTTCCCGCAACCAGTGACAGCAATGAGGAGAAAAAGGCGCTTTCCAGAGAATGGGAGAAGGCGCGCAAGACCGAGCGGGACCCAAGGGCCTCCAGCAGCGGTGCAAGGCTGAGCATGCCGTCCTGCGTTATCCCGACGCGCGCCAATAGGCTGAGGGGATAGACCAGAACCAACAAGGCAAAAAGCACCGCAGCGGCAAGGGCCAGCCCCTCTCCGCTGCGGAAATAATTCAATCGGGACAAGGGTTAGCCGCCGAAAATCTCGGTAAACTTCATCTTGCTCTCGGTGTCTTCAGCCAGTGCCTTGGCCGGGTCAAATTCGAGCAGCTTGATATCGGGCAGCGCCGGGAAACCTTCCGGCGGGGTAATGCCGGGATGCGCGGGCAGATACCCCATGTCCGATGCCATCTGCTGGCCTTCCTCGGAGATCAGGAAGTCGACAAAGGCCTTGGCCGCGTCGGGGTTCTTGGCAGTCGACAGGATCGCGGCCGGTTCGGTTACGGCCGACACGCCCTCCTCGGGGAAGACGAACTCAACCGGGGCACCGGCCAGCTTGTTGCGGATCGGCAGGAAATCGACAACAAAGCCATAAAGCTTCTCACCACCGGCGATGGCCTTGTAGGTGCCGCCATTGCCACCCTTGGGGTTGGCACCCTGTGCCGCGAGGCCTTCGTAAAAGTCCCAGCCAAGATCGGGGTTGCTGGTGATCGCGGCCATGTGAATGGTCGCGGCGCCGCTGGTCAGCGGCGAAGGCATCGCCAGCTTGTCCTTGGCTTCGGGCTTCAGGAGGTCGGCATAGGACGTCGGCACCATTTCAGCGCCGGTGTTGTAGACGATCCCGG
Organism: Phaeobacter sp. CAU 1743; assembly: GCF_039839315.1. Taxonomy (NCBI): domain Bacteria; kingdom Pseudomonadati; phylum Pseudomonadota; class Alphaproteobacteria; order Rhodobacterales; family Roseobacteraceae; genus Phaeobacter; species Phaeobacter sp. CAU 1743. The sequence goes on from NZ_JBDOQR010000055.1 coordinate 10,096, forward strand.
TGGTGATCAGCTTGGTGGAGAAATAATGCCCTTCCAGATCCATCAGCGCCGGATCATAGGCCGAAGTGTCTGCCTCGGGGTAGGCCATCAGGCGTCCTTCAGCCTCCAGCCCCTCCATTGTGACCATATCGGCGATCAGCAGCACATCGGGCTGCGGCGCACCGGCCGCGAACTCTGCCCGCAGCTTGGCCATGATCTTGGTGGTTCCATCGCGGATCCATTCGACCTCGATGTCGGGGTATTTGGCTTGAAATGCATCGACGGTCTGCTGGGCATCGGCGTTGGGCTGTGAGGTATAGACCACCAGCTTGCCCGACACATCGGCGGCAAACGCAGAGGTGGACAACAAGGCGGCGGCAAGCGCGGAAAGAGCGAAACGCATGAGAGTCTCCGTGGAGTGGTTACGATTGCTCACCGGGCTAGCAGCGCCGTGTAACAACATTCCAACGGAAGGCTTCAAAGACCAATATATTCGGCTGCGCTACAGGACTGCGGCTGCGCCCCGCCCTGTAGCGCAGCAGTTTTGACGCGCGGGGCTCTCCCTCCGGACCGGCCTCATCTGGCGAGAGCTGCGGGCCTATTGGCCATGTGGGTATCAGGGTTTTGCCATCATGTCCGCCACCCCAGCAGGCGCCGTTCGATAAACCCGATCACTGCGCTGGTGATGACGCCCAGAAGCGACAGGATCACCACGCCAGCGAACAGCCGTTCCAGATCATAAAGCGAGCCCGCTTCGAGGATATAGGCCCCGATGCCATATTCCGCACCCAGCATTTCTGCCGCGACCAGAAGGATGATGGCGATGGCAAGGCTGATGCGAAGACCGGACAGGATCCCCGGCATGGCGCCCGGCAGGACGATCTTGCGCACGATGGACCACCACGACAGGCCAAAGCTTTGCCCCATGCGGATCAGCGTGCGGTCGACGTTGTCGACCGCGCTGTAGGTAGCCACCACCGTAGGGGTGAAGGTACCAAAGGCGATCAGCGCATATTTCGATCCCTCGCCAATCCCGAACCAGATCACGAACAGCGGCAACAGCGCGATTTTCGGAATGGGGAATATGGCCGCAACCAGCGGCACCAGCCCGGAGCGGATGTAGGAAAACAGGCCGATCAGCACCCCGATACAGATACCTAGGCAGGCGCCGATGGCAGCGCCAACCGCCAGCCGGGTCAGCGACGGGCCAAGGTGTTTGAACAGCATGCCGCTGTCATACAGCTCCCGGAAGGTATCCAGAACGTCCGAGGGGCGCGGCAGGGTCAGGGCGGAAATCCAACCCGTGCGGGTGCCCCATTCCGCCAGCAGGATCAGGGCGACAAAAACGGCCACGCCGACCCAGCGACGTGAGTGCGGCGCAAAACCACCGCCCCGGAATGCGACGGGTTTTTCTTGTGTCATGTCAGACATGGATCAGCTCCGCATCTGCAGCCCGCGCCTCTTCGCGCATCAGCTGCCACAGGTGTTTCTGGTGGGCATCAAGATCAGCATCGCCAAAGGCGCGCTCGGAAAGGGGTTTGTCGATTTCGACGATCTCCCGGATCTGGCCGGGGCGGCGCGACAGAACCACGACCTTGTGGCCAAGTCGGACCGCTTCGGCCAAGTTGTGCGTCACGTAGACGGCAGTGAACGGCTGGCGCATCCAGAGATCGACAAGATCGTCCATCAACAATTCACGGGTCTGGCTGTCGAGCGCAGACAGAGGTTCATCCATCAGCATCACGGCGGGCTTCACCGCAAGGGCACGTGCGATTGCGACGCGTTGCTTCATGCCGCCCGACAGTTGCTTGGGCAGGGCCTGGGCGAAATCGCTGAGCTTGGTGCGGGCCAGCACATCGTCGATAATCCGCTTTGCCTCGGCGCCCTTGATGCCGTGGTCCTCCAGCACCAGCGAGATATTCCCCGAGACGCTGCGCCACGGCAGCAGGGCGAAATCCTGAAAGATATAGGTGAGCGGGTTCAGGCACCCCTCGGGCGGTGTGCCCAGTTGCAGAACCTGGCCCTTACTGGGGCGCTCAAGCCCGCCGATAAAGCGCAAGAGGGTGGATTTACCGCATCCCGACGGTCCCACGATGCAAACGATCTGCCCGTCCGCGATGTCGAGAGAGATATCCCGCATAACTTCGAAATCGTTATAGGAATGGCTGATGCCGTCCAGACGGATGTCCATGCGCTGTCCTTTGACTACAGGAGAAGGACGGGCGCCCCGCAAAAAGCAAGGCGCCCGGAAGAACGTACAAGGCGTGGCTTAGGCGCCCAGCGTTTTGACGTAGGAATCGTCGACCAGCGTGTCGAGCGTGATATCGCCATCGACAAGACCCTCGGACTGGAACCAGCTCAGCTGGTCCTGAACGCTGGCGATATTCAGCGCCGCACCCTGGCTCAGCCGCATGGTACCATTGATGATCGAGGGGGCCGCCTTTTCGCGGGGACGGTCCGTGTAGACGTATTTGTGGATCAGATCGACCATCTCGTCCTGATCTGCGGTGCCATCGATCATGGCTGCGGCATAATCATCGACCCCGCGCGAGAAGCCCTGAAGGAAGCTTTCGGTCAGTCCGCGTTCCTTGGCCGCGTTATTGGCCGAGGTGAAGACAGTGGTCACCTGATAGTCGGGAATGTAGTCCGACACGTTGCCCACCATGTGCCAGGCACCGGCGGCCGCCAGCGGCTTGGCGATATGGGGCACGATGGACCAGCCATCGACCTGGCCCGATTTCATCGCGCCGATGATCGCGCCGACCTTCTGCAGCGGTGTAAAGCTGAGGTTGATGCCTTCGGCAGCGGCCATTTTTGCGCCCATGTAGTGGAAGGACGAGCCGGCCTGCGTGACGGCGTATTTCTTGCCGTCCAGGTCCTTCAGCGTCTTGATACCGGCCTGATAAGAGGCATCCGAGATCAGGTACTTCTGTCCGTCGATGCCGTCCTCTTCGGTCAGGGCGCCGCCGATCACCTTGATCGCGCCCTTGTCCGCGAGGCTGATCAGCCCGCCGGAAATGGCGGTTACGGCATAATCCACATCGCCCGATGCGATGGCCACGGCCATCGGCTGCGCGGCCTGGAAGAACTCCAGTTCCACATCCAGTCCGGCATCCGCGAAATAGCCGCGCTCCTGCGCGATAAAGCTGGCAGAATGCGAGGTGAAGCGCAGCGCGCCCACCTTGATTTTCTTGTTCTGGGCCAGCGCAGGGGCGGCAAGCCCCGTCGCGGCCACGGTTCCGCCCATCAGGGCCAATGCCTTACGGCGATTGAGTTTCATCATGATCTTCCTCCCTTATAGATCAGTGTTACGCCTTCAGATCTGCTCCGATCTCTTCCTTCAGCAGGGCCAAAGCCGTGGTTTCGTCTCTGTCCAGAACCGCATCAAGCAGCGCTTTTTGCCGGGCCTTGCGAGCGGCCCAGTTCAGCTTGCCTTCGCGCAGCAGCGCCAGCCTAAAGCGGCGGCTCTGGTCGAAGAACTTGCGCTGCAAATCGATCAGGCGTGGGCTGTCGCAGGCCGCGATCAATGCCGTGGCAAAGGCGCGGCAGGCATCATCCCATTCCAGCGCCGTCAGATCGTCCGGGGTCGTGGCTACGGCGGCCTCGGCCTTTTGCAGGGCGTGATGGGCGGCAACGACCTGCCCCTCCCAGGCGACATCTCCCAGTGCGATCGCGCGCGACAGGGCGATGCTTTCAATTTCCTGCCGGACAAGTTGAATGTCGCGCAGGTCGTCCTCGGTCGCCGAGGTGACGCGAAACCCGCGCTGCGCGGCGCCTTCGACCAGACCTTCAGAGGACAGGATGCGCAGGGTTTCCCGCATGGAATGGTTGGAGCCACCATAGCGGCTGCGCAGCTCATTCAGCTTCAGCTTCTGATCCGGCAAAAGCGTACCAAAGGCGATGTCCTTGCGCAAAGAGGACGCCAGCAGTTCGACAATGGTACTGTCTTCGTTTTTCTTGCCAGAGAAGATCATTTCGTTCCACACGCGGAAAAATGTTGGATATTTCTAAGAGTGTCCAAGATTACTGTCAACAATCCCCTGCCCCGCAAATCCATGCAGACCTCGCGAGACTGGCAGGGCCACGGACGCCGTTTGGGGCCAGTTCCGGGTGTCGCTGTGACCAACTTTGAACGCCGCCTCAGGTCGGCCTGCTAAACACCGGCCCTCATGACACCTCACCATGCCGGGCAAGCCAGCTTGCATCGGTCCGCCCACGCCAAAGTGATCCAGCCGACCTTGCGCCCGAGATCCCGACATACGAAATCGCCCCAAATAGAAGGATCCGCTCAAATGTCCAAAGCCGTACTTTATCGCATGGATTTGCAAAACTATACTTGTGGCTTCGGCACTGCAGCCCTAGATCTGCTGCGCCGTGAAAAGTTCGAAATCGAGGAGCATATTCTCAGAACACGTCGTGAAACGGATGCCTTCAAAGACAAGCACCACATCACCACGACTCCCCTCATCTTTATCGATGGCGTCAAGATTGGCGGCTTCACCGAGCTGAAGAAACACCTCAAAGCGCAAAAGCCCAAGGCCAAACGCTTCTGGAAACGCTGATCCCGATCCACATCCCCCGCCCGCTGGCGAGGTTAAAGCGGTGGTCAGGGAAAAGGAGTGAATCTGCAACGCAGCATATGCGGGTTCAGTCGCAACTCCGGACCGACAACAGCAATCGCCGCGGCACCAGCGCGGCGATAGGGCCCGAGCGAAGGCCGTCTCCCGACGAACATTCGGCCACGGCGCTTCGGTCGGCAGTACTCCGCCCGCCAGGGCCAACAAGAACGTCCTCTCTACATCGTATTGATCCCACTCCTGAGACGCTTGAACGACACTGTTCCCCAAAACAAAGAAAACAGCACGCCACCCGGCCGAGGAACCGCTGTGCGCTTTTTCTTCTGTCTCTTACGATTTCTGATAGGATTTTTGGTAGCGGAGGAGGGACTTGAACCCCCGACACGCGGATTATGATTCCGCTGCTCTAACCAGCTGAGCTACTCCGCCACTCGCTGTGTGGAGGCGATTTACGGAATGGGGCCGGTGGGGTCAAGCAGGAAAATCGACTGTGCAGGATTTTCTGGTCAAAAAAATGCACTGCCTTAGAATCTTACAATATTTACAGCACCTTAAACCATCAAACAAAATGACCGCAAAGACAGGCACTGTGAAACACATCGCAGCCTTGGCACCCGAGCGTTAGGCTGACTGGACGCCTCCTCCCCTATCTCACCCGCTGCGAAGCGAAACCCGCGCTATCGCCGCGTTTCTCAGAATCACATGCTGCGCCGAGCAACGGCGCAGTCACCGCGCAAGCGCCGCCTTCATCGCAGGATCGGGGAAACAAGTCGGGGACTGCCCCGTGGCCTCCTGCCAGCGCCCGATTGAGCGGCGGGTCTTGTAACCGGCCAGCCCATCGGCGCCGCCAACATCATGCCCCTGCCCTATGAGCGTACGCTGCATGGCGGCAACATCCGACCGCAACAGCCCCCCGACACTGCCCCAGCGGGCGTGAAAGTCACCGACACCGAACTGGATGCGGTCCCCCACATGCCCCACGAACAGGGCGTATAGATCGCTCATGTTGTATTCCTTCAGGACGTAGAAATTTGGCGTCACCACGAAGGCGGGGCCGTAACGTCCGGCGGGCATCAAAAGGTACCCCTGCTGACCGCGTTCGTGTTCAGGAAAGGGACGCCCGGAGACTCGGGTGATCCCCATGGCCTCCCAATCAGAAATAAGGCGGCCCTGATCCGGGCCTTCCAGCGTGCAAGAGACGCTGCCCGGAACCGAAACCTCAAAACCCCAGTCGCGCCCAGTTTGCCAGCCATGCCGCTTCAGATAGATCCCGATTGAGGCGATGGTGTCGGCCTCTGACCCCCAGATATCCGCGCGGCCGTCGCCGTCGCCGTCTACGGCATGTTGCAGAAAGTTCGTGGGCATGAACTGCGGCTGGCCAAGGGCGCCAGCCCAGCTGCTCTTCATTGCATGGGCGGACACGTGACCTACCTCCGCGATCTGCAGCGCCGCGATCAACTCGGCCGAGAAATAGTCCGCGCGCGTGCTCATGAACCCCTTGGTGGCGAGGACCTGAAAGGCGTCATGCGGAATGGCCGCCCGCCCATAGGCGCTTTCCCGCCCCCAGATCGCGAGGATGATCCGCCCAGGCACGCCGGTCTCCCGTTCGACCCTTGTCAGACTTGCCTTGTGGCGCCGGGCCATCTGGCGCCCGGTCGCCGTGGCGCCATCAACCGTGCCACGCCCGAAGTATTTCCCAGGTTTGCCGAACTCGGCCTGCCGCTGCGTTTTCGGCGTCTTGGCCGGGGCGCCAGGGGGCACCAGATCGGGCAGCTTCCAGTTCAGTGTCACGCCGTCAAAGGCGGCCTTGAACGTGCGACGCGAGACACCCGCCTGCCGAGCCTGCGGCCAGACCTCCTGCCGCAACCAGGTCTGGAACTGGCGCTCAATGGCGGCGTGGTCCTGGGCCAAGGCCGAGCCGGGGCCGCCCAGCAGCAGAAAAATAACAACCAGAGCTCGCAAAACCATGAGGGGCCTTCCGGGAAACAAACATCCTGCTGATTCCACCCGATCACGGGCCCAATGACAAGGGCTGAGCCTCAGCTCTCCGCGTTAGCCTCGGCCAGAACCTGCCGGGCCACCCGGAAGCACTCCAGCGCCTGCGGTACTCCGCAATAAATCCCGATCACATGAATAATCGCCCGCAGTTCATCCTGTGTGACACCATTGTTCAGCGCCCCTTTGCAGTGAGTTTCCCACTCCTGCATCTTGCCCAGCGCGCCGATCATGGAAAGGTTCATCATCGACCGGGTCTTGGCATCGATGACATCATCGCCCCAGCCAAACCCCCAGCACCAGGCGGTCATCGCCTCCTGAAAGGGGCGGCTGAAATCATCCGCAGCGGCTAGATTGGCATCTACATATTCCGCCCCAAGGGTGGCGCGGCGCTGCTCAAGCCCCTTGAGAAACAGATCTTCGTCAAATGTGCTCATGCTGCGGCTCCGTGAATGCAAGATTTGGCGCCGGGTTCAGATAGCCCGGCGCAGCCAAGATGCCACTGATCTCAGCAGTATGGCCAGCATTGTCACATCAGAACGATGGATCAGGGCAGCGGAGCAGTCCGGAACAGACGGATCTTCAACCCGCCGTGTGCGACCGGTGCCCCGAAGGGTAGAAAAGGCAGTTGGGTCGCCTTTGCCAGACCGGTTTCGCTGGTCACGATACCCACCTGCCAGCCGGAAAATCGCTCTTTCAGGACCTGCCCCAGCGCGCCGTAAAGCGCGAAAAGCAGTTTCTTGTTGCCGATCCGCGCCCCATAAGGCGGGTTCACGATCACCAGCCCGGGCGCCCCCTCGGGCGGCATCAGATCGCTTACCGCAGCCTGCGAAAAGGACGTGCAGCCTGCAACACCCGCACGGGCGGCATTGGCAGTGGCCATCTCCACCGCGCCCGCATTCCGGTCGGATCCGTAGAACCGCAGCGGGGTCTCCTGCGAAACGACTGCGGCTTTCATCGCGGCAAAAGCATCCGCATCAAATGTCGCAAGTTGCTCAAAGGCAAAGCTGCGGCTGCGCCCGGGCGCCAGCCCCATGGCGATCTCGGCGGCCTCGATCACGAAGGTGCCGGAGCCGCACATCGGGTCCACTACTGTCTGGCTTCCGTCGAACCCGCATTCGCGCAGAAACAGCGCCGCCAGATTTTCCCGCATCGGCGCCTTGCCCACCGCCGATTTGTGGCCACGCTTGTGAAGCCCCTCGCCCGAAGTATCGACGCTGAACTGGCACAGGTTGTCCTCAATCCGGCATTTCAGCGTCACGCCTGCGCCGCTCATCTCATCACTGGCATTGGGCGGAATGATTGTGGCGCCCAGCTCTTCGGACAGGGCCCGTTCGATCCGCTGGGCGGCGGCGCCTGCGTGGTAGATTTTTGACTTCTTGTTGGTCGCCACCTCGACGCGGATCGGAACATCCGCGCGCAGTACATCCGCCCACGGAAATTTCCGGGCGCGTTTGTCCAGTTGCGCAAGGTGGAAGGCCCGGAAAGCTCCGATCCGCGCCAGCACGCGCGCCGCGCCGCGCAGGTACAGGTTGGCGCGCCAGACCTCGGGCCAGCCGCCCTGCACCGTGACACCGCCGGGAACAGCCCGGGGATCGGAAAATTTTAGCTCACGCGCCTCGGCCAGCAGGGCCTGTTCAAGCCCCGGCGCCGCGGTCAGAAAGATCTCGAATGTGGATTCATCTGTCATGGCACCTTCCTTAGCCGGAAACTCAGAACACCGCGACGGGAAAACGCGATTCTCCCAGCGCCCTCGCCATCCCCACAACAAGAGCCACCAATCCGGTTGATGCTGCGGTGCGGCAGCGGATTTTCGCTGCGCCCGCATTGCAAACAGGTATCTCTAGATCAACTTTAATCACAATATTGTCAGACACTTACATCATTACTAATTTTTTAGTTTGACAATCCGCCGCACCCTATGAAACTCCTGTAGCAGTCAGGTGCGAGCAACGCACATCTGGCCTTACTGACTTTAGGGAGGAGAAAGATGCGGAAGTATCTTTTGTCCGCAGCAGCGGTTTGCGCCGTGGTTGCGGGCCAAGCAGCATATGCCGACGAGGCAGCTGCCAAGAAATGGATTGATGAAGAATTCCAGCCATCGGCCCTGTCCAAGGAAGAACAACTGTCCGAGATGCAGTGGTTCATTCAGGCGGCAGAGCCTTACAAGGGCATGGAAATCAACGTGCTGTCCGAGGGTATCCCCACGCACAGCTATGAATCGGAAGTTCTGACAAAAGCCTTTGAAGAAATCACCGGCATCAAGGTGAACCACCAGATCCTTGGTGAGGGCGAAGTCGTTCAGGCGGTTCAGACCCAAATGCAGACCAAGCGGAACCTCTATGACGCCTACGTCAACGATTCCGACCTGATCGGCACCCACTCGCGTCTGCAGCTTGCTTATAACCTCAGCGACATGATGGAAGGCGATTTCAAGGCGGTGACCAACCCCGGTCTCGACCTCGACGACTTCATGGGCACCCAGTTCACCACCGGTCCCGATGGCGATCTGTACCAGCTGCCCGACCAACAGTTCGCGAACCTCTACTGGTTCCGCAAAGACTGGTTCGACCGTGAAGACCTGCAAGCGGCCTTCAAAGAGAAATACGGCTACGATCTGGGCGTTCCGGTTAACTGGTCCGCATATGAGGACATCGCTGAATTCTTCTCGGAAGATGTGAAGAACATCGATGGCGTCGATATCTACGGCCACATGGACTACGGCAAACGCGCGCCTGACCTTGGCTGGCGGATGACCGACGCCTGGCTGTCGATGGCGGGCGCAGGCTCCAAAGGTGAGCCGAACGGTGTGCCGATCGACGAATGGGGCATCCGCATGGAAGCGGGCACCTGCAACCCGGTTGGTGCCAGCGTCACCCGCGGTGGTGCCGCGAACGGCCCGGCTGCGGTCTATGCGATCCGCAAATGGGACGAATGGCTGCGCAAATACGCGCCTCCGGGTGCGGCGTCTTATGACTTCTACCAGTCCCTGCCCGCCCTGGCCCAAGGCAACGTGGCACAGCAGATCTTCTGGTACACCGCCTTCACCGCAGACATGGTGAAGCCGAAGTCCGAAGGCAACAACACCGTCGACGACAGCGGCACCCCGCTGTGGCGCATGGCACCCTCTCCGCATGGCCCCTACTGGGAAGAAGGCCAGAAGGTCGGCTATCAGGACGTGGGTTCCTGGACCTTCCTCAACTCCACTCCGCTGGACCGCGCGCAGGCTGCATGGCTCTACGCTCAGTTCGTGGTGTCGAAAACCGTGGACGTGAAGAAATCCCACGTGGGTCTCACCTTCATCCGCGACAGCTCGGTCAACCACCAGAGCTTCTCTGAACGTGCCGAGAAACTCGGTGGTCTGGTGGAATTCTATCGTTCGCCCGACCGCGTGGCATGGTCGCCGACCGGTGTGAACGTTCCGGACTATCCCAAGCTGGCCCAGATCTGGTGGCAGCAGATCGGTGACGTAAACTCCGGCGCCTTCACGCCGCAGGAAGCGATGGATCGTCTTGCTCAGGAAATGGACATCACCATGAGCCGGATGCAGCGCGCTGACGAGCAGGCCAACATCTACGGCGGCTGTGGTCCGCGCCTGAACGAAGAGAAGGACGCGGAATGGTGGTACGCCAATGGCGGCGCCAAGCCGAAGCTGGAGAACGAGAAGCCTCAGGGCCAGACCGTCAACTATGACGAGCTGGTTGCCCGCTGGGCCAAGAACTAAGGGCTCCCTCCCCGCCGGGCGGCTCTCCGCCCGGCCGACCCACCCCGAAGCGGCCCATGTCCTGCTTCGGGGCATTTGCAAACCCCACGGAAGCGCGGATCGCGCTTTGGCTCTCTCGCCGACGCCCGCAGCGGCGCAGCGCAAGCGGGCCCATTCTCCGGAAAGACCAACCAAGATGGCTCTTGAACTTAAAAACGTGGTCAAGCGCGTCGGCGCGATTGAGCACATAAAAGACACGTCTCTGATACTGGAGAGCGGTCACTTCAACGTCCTTCTGGGCGCCACCGGGTCGGGCAAGACCTCATTGATCAAACTGATGGCCGGGCTGGACCCGATTGCCAGCGGCAGCGTGTGGATGGAAGGCCGGGACGTGACCCGCCTCAACACCCAGAAACGCAACATTAGCTTGGTGCACCAATTCTTTATCAACTACCCGCACATGACGGTTTTTGAAAACATCGCCTCCCCCTTGAAGGTCGCAGGCATGGCAAAATCCGAAATCGAAGGTCGGGTGGAAGACGCCGCGGATATCCTGCAGTTGCGCCCGATGCTGCACCGGCGCCCGCATGAGCTCTCTGGCGGACAGCAGCAACGCTGCGCCCTTGCCCGCGCGATTGCCAAGGAAAGCCAGGCAGTGTTCCTGGACGAACCGCTGGCGAACCTCGATTACAAACTGCGCGAAGAACTGCGCGACCAGCTACCAGAGCTTTTCGCCGGACGTGGTGCCGTTGTGGTCTATGCCACCTCGGAACCCGAAGAAGCGTTGCTGCTGGGCGGTAAGACCGCGCTGATGCGCGATGGCCGCGTTACCCAGTTCGGCCCCACCGCAGAGATCTACCGCGACCCGCAAAACGTGGCCGCGGCCCGGGTGTTCTCGGATCCGCCGATCAACACCGCCGAAATCACCAAACAGGGTAACATGGCCCGGCTGACCCCGGATGTGACCTGGGTTCTGGAGGGCGCTGCCGCAGATCTGGCGGATGGCACCTATACCGTCGCAATCCGCCCCTATCACGTGCTGCCCGTCGCCACCACGCAGGCCACGGTCCGCATCGCCGGACGCGTGCAGGTGACCGAGCTTTCGGGCTCCGAAAGCAGCGCCCATTTCGATCTGGGCCTTGGCAGCACTCAGGGCAGCTGGGTCTCCCTTTCGGCCGGGGTTCACCCCTACCAGGTCGGCGAAATGCATGATTTCTATATGGATCCATCCGCGTGCTATTTCTTTGCACCCGATGGCTCCCGCGTGGCGTGAGGCAAGACGATGGCAAAAATCACCCTTTCAAAACTGCGCCACAGCTACCTTCCGGCGCCGACATCAGCTTCCGACTATGCGCTGAAGGAAATCGATCTCGACTGGTCCGACGGCGGCGCCTATGCGCTGCTTGGTCCCTCGGGTTGTGGCAAATCCACCCTGCTGAACATCATCTCAGGGCTTCTGGTGCCTTCCGAAGGTCAGATCCTGTTTGACGGTCAGGACGTCACCAAACTCCCCCCCGACCAGCGCAATATCGCGCAGGTGTTCCAGTTCCCGGTGATCTACGACACCATGACGGTTTACGACAACCTCGCCTTCCCGCTGCGCAATCGTGGCCGGGACGAGGCCATCGTACGCGAACGCGTCATGGCGATTGCCGAGATGCTGGAAGTCACCGAGATGCTGAACCAGAAGGCCGCAGGGTTGTCACCTGACAACAAGCAGAAGATCTCGATGGGCCGTGGCCTCGTGCGCGAGGACGTGAACGTGGTCATGTTCGACGAACCGCTCACCGTGATCGACCCGCATCTGAAGTGGAAGCTGCGCTCCAAGCTGAAAGAGCTGCACCAGCGCGTGAAGGCGACGATGATCTACGTCACCCACGACCAGACCGAAGCGCTGACCTTTGCCGATCAGGTGGTGGTGATGCAGCTTGGCGAAGTGGTGCAGATCGGCACGCCGGTTGAGCTGTTCGAACGCCCCGCGCACACGTTTGTCGGCCATTTCATCGGCTCGCCGGGCATGAACATCCTGCCCTGCACCTTTGACGGAGAGGCAAAGATCGAAGGCCAGCCAGTCGCCCTCGAAGGCCCCGTGCGCGGCACCCCTAATGGCAAGACCGAGATCGGCATCCGCCCGGAGTTCGTCTCGCTCTCAGACAGCGGCCTGCCCGCCACCGTAACCAAGGTGTCCGACATCGGCCGCCACACGGTGGTCGAATGCAACTGCCTTGGCCACAAGGTCAACGCCGTGATCGAGGAAGGCGCCGCCCCGCACAAAGGCGATGAAACCCACCTCGCCTTCCGCCAAGACCAGACCCGCCTTTACGTGGACGGCTGGCTCGCCACAGACCCGGAGTAACAGCAAATGAAAACCGAAAACCAAAAAGCATGGTTCTTTGTGCTGCCGGTCCTGTTGCTGGTGGCCTTTAATGCGCTCATCCCGATGATGACCGTCGTCAACTACTCGGTACAGGAAACCTTCGGCGACAACGTCTTCTTCTGGCAAGGGCTCGACTGGTTCGAACAGATCCTGCGCTCCGACCGGTTCCACGCCGCCCTCGGACGACAGTTCCTCTTTACCTTTTTGATCCTGATCATCGAGGTGCCCTTGGGCATCGCGATTGCGCTGTCGATGCCACGCAAAGGGTTCTGGGTGCCGGTTTGCCTCGTGCTGATGGCGCTGCCGATGCTGATCCCCTGGAACGTGGTGGGCGCGATGTGGAACATCTTCACCCTCCCCGATATCGGCCTTCTGGGCTTCTTCCTGAACCACACGCTCGGCATCAACTACGACATGACGCAGGATCCGGTCGCGGCCTGGGTGACCATCGTCACCATGGACGTCTGGCACTGGACCTCGCTGGTGGTGCTTCTGTCCTATGCAGGTCTCGTCTCAATCCCCGACGCCTATTATCAGGCAGCCAAGATCGACGGCGCCTCGAACTGGGCAGTGTTCCGGTTCATCCAGCTGCCCAAGATGAAAACCGTCCTGACCATCGCGATCCTGCTCAGGTTCATGGACAGCTTCAACATCTACACCGAGCCTTTCGTTCTGACCGGCGGTGGCCCCGGCAACTCCACCACGCTCCTGTCGATCGATCTGGTGAAAATCGCGCTGGGTCAGTTCGACCTCGGCCCCGCCGCCGCGATGTCGCTCATCTACTTTGCAATCACGCTTCTGGTCAGCTGGCTGTTCTACACGCTGATGACCAAAGACGATCAGAATTAAGGGAGGGATCAGATGCAGAAACGTTCCATCGTCCCCATCGTCTATATCCTGTTCCTCATGCTGCCGATCTACTGGCTGGTGGCGATGAGCTTCAAGACAACCAATGAAATCCTCGCGGGCTTTTCGCTCTTTCCACAGACCTTCACGCTGGAGAACTACAAGGTCATCTTCACCGATCCGACCTGGTACTGGGGTTATATCAACTCGATCCTCTACGTGACGATCAACACGGTAATTTCGGTCGCGGTGGCCCTGCCGGCCGCCTATGCCTTCAGCCGCTACCGCTTTCTGGGTGACAAGCAGCTGTTCTTCTGGCTGCTCACCAACCGGATGGCCCCGGCAGCGGTCTTTGCTCTGCCCTTTTTCCAGCTATATTCGGCCGTCGGGCTGTTCGACACCCATCTGGCGGTGGCGCTGGCGCACTGCCTGTTCAACATCCCGCTCGCGGTCTGGATTCTCGAAGGTTTCATGGGCGGCATTCCCAAGGAACTCGACGAGACCGCCTATGTGGATGGCTATTCCTTCCCGCGGTTCTTTGCCGTGATCTTCATCCCCTCGATCAAGGCCGGGGTCGGCGTTGCTGCCTTCTTCTGCTTCATGTTCTCCTGGGTGGAGCTGCTGCTGGCCAAAACCCTGACAGCCGTGGCGGCCAAACCCATCGCCGCCACCATGACCAAAACCGCCTCCAGCGCCGGCTATGAGCTGGGCCTTCTGGCGGCTGCGGGCACATTGACAATCATTCCGGGCGCCATCGTGATTTGGTTCGTCCGCAACTACATCGCAAAGGGTTTTGCGATGGGGAGGGTTTGACATGCTATCATGGATGGCCTGGACCTGGCCGACGGCGCTGGTCTTTATCGGTATCTTTTCTGCAATCGGCGTTCTCATCGCGCTTGAGATCCGTCACCCCGGCGGCGACCTGCGCAAGGGGGTCCTGGGGCTTGAAACCACTCGCGGCGACCGGCTGTTCATCAGCCTCCTCGGGACCGCCTATATCTTTCTGGCCTGGCTCGGTCTGATCGGCATGCCCCTGTGGATCCCGCTCGGCCTGTCTATCGCCTGGGGCGTCTTCTGCTTCTGGAAGGTGTGACGGCGGGCCCACCCGGCGGGTCAAGGAGGCCGAAGGCCCCGCCAAAGGCGGCTTGTCCTTGACGCGCAAACCTTCAATACCCTTGAAAACGGCCTTGAGAGGCAGATCTGCCCCTCAAGGCCTTCTCAGCAAATCGGGCCTTTTCTGCTGGTACACAGAGGTCTCTGCACCGCGAAGTCGGGCAACCAGCAATCTGCGCGCCTGGCCTCTGCTAAAAAAATAGTTTTCAACCCCTCCCCCTTTCCCCTAGCATAAGCGGAAGACCAAAATGGATCAGGCAACTGCGCGCATGCGAAAGAAACAGGACAAATCGCTCCTCACCGAAGTGGAACTGGAGTTCATGACCGTGGTCTGGGAAACCGGCGGCGGCACCGTGCGCGATATTCTGGCCGAGCTGAACAAGGTGCAGGAACGCGCCTATACCTCGGTCGCAACCGTCCTGAAAATCATGGAACAGAAGGGTTTCCTTACCAGTGAACGGGCCGACCGCTCACTGGTCTACCGCCCCGCCGTTCCCAAGGCAGAGTACCAGAAAACATCTCTGAAAAACCTTTCGAGCAAACTCTTCAACGGAGCCCCGGCCGCCCTTGTTGCCCGGCTTGTAGATGATGAGGACGTGACCGACGAAATGCTCGAAGAGATGAGAGCGCTTCTGGAGGAAAGGCTGGGGGACAATGCAACCTGATGCTCTACTGAATGCCTATCTTGATCTGAACCTGCTGCTGTTTGCGGGCGCGGCGCTCTGGCTGGTCGCGCGAAAACTGCTGTCCCGCAGCGCTTTCGGCTCGACCTACCGTCCGCAATTGCAGCTGCTGAACACGGTGACGCTGCTGCTCGCGCTGTCTCCGCTGCTGGTTTTGGCCCTGACCAGCCTGGTCTTTGCCCATCCGCCCAACCTGTCGGACCTTCTCGTTGCGCAATATCTGCAGGGTCATGTCGGGATGAGCGCAACCCGGTTCGAGGATCTTCTGGGCCTGCGCGAGGATCTGGTTCGCACCCTGACCAGCGATCGACCTCTCTGGGCACAGGCGACGCTGGCCGCTCTGGCCGCGGGCGCGGCCTTCTGCACGGCGCAATTGGCGGTGTCGGTCCTGCGCCTGCGGCGCAGCCTGCGGCAGGCCTTTGCCTGGAAGCGCATCGGCAGCGTGCGGGTGCTGTTGTCTGATGAGGCCCGCGTCGCCTATTCCACCCGCAGTCTTTTTACGCGCTACGTGGTTCTGCCGACCGCCCTGCTGGAGGATCCGCAGGATCTGCGCCTGACCGTCGCGCATGAATTGCAGCACTTCCGGCAGCGCGACATCGAATGCGAATTTCTCCTCGATGCGCTGCGACCGCTACTGTTCTGGAATCCCGCCTTCTACCTGTGGCGCCGCGAAGTACGGCTGCTGCGTGAATTTGCCTGCGATCAGGCGATGATGGCACGGCCTCATTTCGATCTGCGCGCCTATTGCGAATGCCTGATCCGCGCCTGCGCCCATGCGGCCAAGGACCCGGTACTGTTTGCCCGCCGCAGCCCTGCGGTGGCCCTGGTGGATCGCCGCGAAACAGCTCGTGGCGCATCAGCGCTGGAGCGCCGCCTGCTCACCGTGACCGCCGACCAGAGCGCAGCCGAGAACCCGCTGGGCTGGGCCATCATCTCGGGCCTTATGGTTGCTGCGGTGATGACAACAGCGCTGTTGCTGCAACGCCCTGCCGACTGGAGCCATGATCGGATCATGCTCTCAACCATCGTGAACCTTGAGCGCATGGCCAGCCGCGCGGCCACCACTCCGCAGACCGCCTCCGCCGCCCTGACAGGCAGCTTCACGACCGCTGGTTTTGGCGCGGATCGCCCGTAACAGGCAGGCACTTCCCTCCACCGTCTTTCTTCCCTGCTTGCCTTTGCAAGCGATTTCCGCGCGCGACCTGTCCTGGGTCTGCAGCGGATAATTGCGGCCAAACCTTTGCAGAACCCGCAAAAGATCCTATCAAGGCTTCAGGAGGAGCCAAACCGAATGAAGCTGAACCCCGTCGATATCTCGAAAACCGCCTCGGCCTCGTCGATCGTTTTCGAAGCCCTGCGCAAGGCCATCATCGAAGGTGACCTGAAAGAGGGCGAACCGCTGCGGCAGGATGAAATCGCCGGGCTATTCAACACCAGCCGGATCCCGGTCCGCGAGGCGATCTCGCGGCTTGAGGAACAGGGACTGGTCAAGACCCAGCGGTACAAGGGCGCGGTTGTGTCTGGCCTTTCCCCGGAAGAGGCACAGGAGATTTTTGATCTGCGGGCGCTGATCGAACCCGAAGTGATCCGCCGCGCGGTCCCGCAGATGACGCCAGAGGTCCTAGAACAGGCCCGCCAGTGTCTGGAAGCGTTTTCCGCATCGGACGATCCCCTGACCTGGGGCCAGCTGAACCGGGATTTCCATTCGCAGCTCTACGCGGCTAGCGGCCTGCAATATCATCTCGATGTGATCGACAATGCCATGGACCGGGTGGACAGATATTTGCGCGCGCAACTGGTGCTGTCCAATGGCATGCAGCGCGCCCATGAAGAGCATCTTGCCATTCTTGAGGCCTGCAGCAACGGCGATGCCGCCCTGGCAGCAGAGCTGACACGTGCGCATATCGCGGATGCCTGCACCTCGCTGGTAGAGAACATCGCAAACCTGCGCTGACGCCTTAGCTTGTCCGATCCAGAGACAAGCGAAACTGCTGATACAGCGTCGTCCGGGCGCCGAACATTTCCTTTTGCCGCACCAGCCCTTCATTGAGGGCACGACCCTGTTCGGTGGTTGAGATGCCAAAATCAAACCAGTCCCGGCCCGCGAAAACATCCGTCAGCAAGGTCTGAACGATGACGTCCACACCGCCATGCTGGCGTCCCCGCTCGGACGAGGCGATGTATTGCACATGGACCGTCCTGCCACAGTCAAAGATCACCAGCGCCGACACCATCTCGCCGCCATCAAAGGCACCGAACAGTCGGATATTGTCCGGGAAACGCCCGGCCAGCAGCTCAATTTCGGCCAGGCTGTGCACGGGTTTTGCGTCGTGGCGATCCTCCAGAACCCGGGTCAGCAGATCCCAGCACATCGCCCAGTCGCGGCTTTCCCGCACGTCCAGCCCTGCCTTGCGCGCCTTGCGCACCCCATCCTTCTTGCCACTGCCAAATGGCAGGCGGTGCGGGATTGCGATGGTCGAGGACACATCTGCCCGCACCGTGTCCGCCCCGTAACGGAACAAGGCGTATAGATCCTCCTCCGCCGGCTGATCGTGATAGATATGGGGGATCGCCTTGTAGTGCAGCGTGGTCAGCCCCGCCGTGCGAAGATAGGCCATCAGGCTGTCAAACAACGCCAGCATCCGGGCCGCGCCCATTTTGGCCCCTGAGATGAGGCCGCCATAGGTTAGCCCACCGTGCGAGACAAGATCATCACCCTGACGGTTGGCAGGCAGCAACGCGATAATCTTGCCCGCCTCGAAAAACATCAAAGAGTGATCCTCGAACCGGTCCGCATGGTAGTCCATGAAGCCGCGATCAAACAGGAAGGTTCCGTTCTTGGACGCCCTGACAAAGGCATTCCAGGCATCCGCCTGCTCGGGCATGTATCGGTGGATCTCGATCCCGCTCATGCCAAGGAAACCGGTGTGGCGGCGGGGGCTTCAGCCTCTGCTCCGTTGGCGGCCATCGGGTGCGGAGTGCGCCCCGTGGGTCGTGGCGGTTTCTGCAGTACTTTCATGGCTGTGTTCCCGTTGTTCCCTCAGGCCCTAGGTCCGGAGCCATGAATTCGATTGAACGTTACCTACAATATGCTAGACAACTTCGCCAAGGGACAAAGCCCTGTACCGCCAGTGCGAGTTCCCCGGATCGGCAGGGATAAGCGCCCGGCCCGGATCAGCGGAGATTGGATTTGCCACTCGAAGATTGCCAGTTCATCGACCTCCCGAAGATCGAGGATGCCCGCGGGAACCTGACCTTCATCGAAGGCATGAACCACATCCCCTTTGACATCAAACGGGTATACTATCTTTACGATGTGCCCGGCGGGTCGGACCGTGGGGCACATGCCCACAAGGGGCTGCATCAGTTCATGATTGCCATGTCCGGCAGTTTCGACGTGGTTCTTGATGATGGGATAAACAAGAAGCGGTTTCACCTCAACCGCTCCTATTTCGGCATCTACATCTGCCCGATGATGTGGCGTTATCTCGACAATTTCTCCTCCGGAGCCGTCTGTATGGTGCTGGCCTCTGCCCCCTATGAGGAAAGCGATTACATCCGCGACTACGACAGTTTTCTGGCCGAAGCGGCAGCGCGGCGATGAGTGTACCCTTTCTCGACCTCAAGGCAGCCTATGATGAGCTGGCGGCGCAGGCGGAGCCTGAAATGCTGCGGGCGTTGCGCTCAGGCTGGTACATCCTGGGCCCTGAAGTCGAGCGCTTCGAAACCGCCTTTGCGCAATACTGTGGCACCAGCCATGCGATTGGCGTTGCCAATGGGTTGGATGCGCTGCGCATCGCACTGATGGCAGTCGGAGTCGGCGCCGGGGACAAGGTGCTGGTGCCCTCCAATACCTATATCGCCACCTGGCTGGCCGTCAGCCAATGCGGCGCAACCCCTGTTCCGGTCGAGCCGGACGCCAGGACCCACAACATCACTGCAGAGGGCATCCGCGCGGCCATGGCGCCGGGCGTCAAGGCAGTGATCCCCGTGCATCTTTATGGGCAACCTGCCAATATGCCTGCAATCATGGCGGTGGCACGGGAATTTGACCTGAAAGTCATCGAAGACGCTGCTCAAGCGCATGGAGCCCGCTGGGGTGACACCCGGATCGGCGGGCATGGCGATGTGGCCTGCTGGAGTTTCTACCCCGGCAAAAACCTTGGCGCGCTTGGCGATGGCGGCGGGCTGACGACAAACGATCCTGAGATTGCAGACCGCATGCGGATCCTGCGCAACTATGGATCGCGTGAAAAATACAAGAACGAGGTTCCCGGCCTCAACAGCCGCCTAGATCCCGTGCAGGCCGCCTTTCTTTCGGTGAAACTGCAGGTTCTGGACAGCTGGAACGCGCGCCGGGCAGAGGTCGCCGCCAGCTATCAAGAGGCCTTTGCCGATCTGGACCTGATCCTGCCAGAGGTCGCAACCGAGGCGGCGCCCGTGTGGCATCTGTATGTCGTCCGCCATCCGCACCGTGATACCCTAGCCGCCATACTGGCCGAGGCAGGCGTGCAGACGCTTGTACATTATCCGATCCCACCCCATGCCCAGCAAGCCTATGCAAGCCTTGGTATGACCGACCATGACCTGCCTCTCGCGCGCCAACTGGCCGATGAGGTGCTGAGCCTGCCAATCGGCCCGCATCTGAGCGCCGCGCAAATAGAACAGGTGATCTCGGCAACCCGCAGCGCCCTCAAAACGCTCTGACCAGACCAACAACGGTCATTTGAGCGGCGTCGCGCCTACCCGTTACCAATATTTTACCGCAAAACGGGAAAATATTTCCGCGGAACGGTGAATGATTGTAGAACTGCCGCACGGCGCGTCAGGGGGCAGAGCGCGCTATCCATTTCTATTCCACTGTCTGACCTGGCCTCGGTCTGGAGAACGCTCGATTGAACGTGACACCCCGAAGAGTTGTCTTTCTGGGCGCCGGAGCGATCGGGTGTTTCCTCGGCGCGCATTGGGCAGCGGCCGTGCAGGCGGCAGGCGGGCGTCTTGGCCTGATCGGACGGGCCGCCACTTGGGCACAGATCGGTGCCAGACCGCTGCGACTGACCGGCGGCACGGCGGCGGACACTGACCTGTCGCTTCTGGACCTGCACGACAGCCCCGAGGCCTTGTCAGAGGCCGATCTTATCGTGCTGACGCTCAAATCCATCGGGCTGGAGCGGGCGATCGAAGAGATCCGCGCCTACGCCGCCGAAGGAACGCCGATCCTCTGCCTGCTGAACGGAGTGTCCGCGGTGGAGCAGCTGCGTGCCGCCCTTCCCGCTCATCCGGTCATCGCCGGTATGGTGCCCTTCAATGTAGTCTGGGCATCCGGCAACCACCTGCATCGGTCCAGCGCCGGGCAGCTGAAGTTGGAACGCACCCCAGTCAGCGCTGCCCTTGCCGAGATCATCGCAGCCACCGGCGCCCCGGCAGAGCTGCAGGATGCGCTGACGCCCATTCAATACGGCAAGCTGCTGTTGAACCTGATCAATCCGATCAACGCCCTCAGCGGCCTGCCACTTCATGCCATGCTCTGCCAATCGGGGTACCGCCGGATATACGCGGCCACGCTGCGCGAAGCGCTCCGGGTCTATGACGAAGCAGGGGTTACCTGGCAGACCGTCGGTCCCCTCTCCCCGCGGCTGGTGCAATGGTTGCTGCGTTTGCCCGACGCGCTGTTCAATAGGACATTACTGCGGCTTCAGAAACTCGATCCGGCGTCGATGACCTCCATGGCCGTCGATCTGGCCGCGGGCAGGCCCACCGAAATCGATGCGATCACCGGCGAAATCCTGCGCCTGGCCGCATCTGCCGACTGCCCGGCGCCCATCAACACTGCCCTGTTCAATCTGATCAAAGCCCATGAGGCCGCGCCGACGCCACAGCAAGGCCATTCGGCAGCCGCCCTGGCCCAACTGCTGAGACTGTAAGATGACCCCGTCCGCACAAACACCCATGGTCTTTGGCCCGCTGAAAACACGGAACACGCCGAAACAGGCCCGCGCTGTCCAGCGGATCCACATCATTCTGACCGCTACGGCTGATCTCTTGTCAGGTCATCCGGTGCAAACGATCACGACCACACAGATTGCCACTCATGCCGGGATCCCGGTCAGCTCCATTTACCGCTATTTCTCCGATGTGGAGCATGTGTTGCGCGAGCTCTACCTGCAAAGCGCGCAGGAACTGCGGGACAAGGTTCTGGAGACGCTGGAAAACACCGAAACAAGACCGGGCTGGCGCGACAGGTTGCATCACATCATCCTTACCCAGAGAGACTATGTAAGGAACAATCCTTACTACCGTCTGCTGCTGATGTATTTCGTCTCGGCCCGTCCAGCAGTCGCTGCCCGAGACCGGGAACGTGAATACACCACCGAACTAATGGAGGTCGTGTCGCGAATGCTGTGGAAATTCCCTGGCGGCGCGCTCCGGGCATGTGAAGGGTCGGTGTTTTAGGCTGCGAGGTCAAGGGGCATGGGTTCGAGGGGCTGAGAGAGGGTTTCCCAGCCGT
>NZ_JBDOQR010000056.1:0-29978 GCF_039839315.1 Phaeobacter sp. CAU 1743
CCCTCACGGGCATGCTGGCTGCGGGTGAGTTCGGTCCAGGCCATCGTGGTCTCCGTTCAGTGTCGTACCCGAACAGAAACACAACCTCCTGAACTCACTCAATTAGTTTCAAATCGGGCTCTAAGGGAGCCAGGCCATGATCGTCTGCCACTGCACACAGATCACCGATCACGACATTCACGCCGCCATCGACTGGATGCGCGCCGCAGACCCCCGGACGATCATCACCCCCGGCAAAATCTACCATGCGCTCGGCAAAGCCGCTGATTGTGGCGGATGCATGCCGCTCTTCCTCGACACGATGCGCGGCAATGCTAAGGTAAGTGTACCTGCGCAGTTGCAGAACCTACGCAAGCCACTCGGACAGGAGAACAGCCATGAAGGGCGACCCAATCGTCATCGACTACCTCAACAAGGCCTTGCGCCATGAACTGACCGCTGTCAGCCAGTACTGGCTTCACTTCCGCATGCAGGAAGACTGGGGGCTGGGCAGCATGGCCAAGAAAAGCCGCGAGGAAAGCATCGAAGAGATGCAGCACGCGGACAAGTTGATCGAACGGATTCTGTTCCTTGGCGGGCATCCCAACCTGCAGAAACTGGACCCGCTGCGCATCGGCCAGAACCCCAAGGAAACACTGGAATGCGATCTGGCGGCCGAAATCAGCGCCCGCGCGCTCTACAAGGAAGCCCGCGAAGCCTGCGACACTGCAGGCGACTACGTAACCATGAAGCTGTTCGAAGCCTTGATGGCCGATGAAGAGGGTCATATCGACTTTCTTGAGACACAGCTGGACCTGCACGAGCGGATCGGTGCCGAAAACTATGCACAACTCAACGCCACCAAGATGGAAGAGGCTGAAGAGTAACCTCCTATTGGCTGCGGCGCTTGCCGCAGCCAGCACCGGACAGGCGCTGGATCTGACCAGCCTGTCCCTTGGCGATCCGCATCTGGATGTGATCCCCCGCACCGCCGAGGACAGCCAGCGCATCCGTGCGGTGACCGCCCCTGCCACGGATTTTTCGGCCCCCGAGCCCTATGAAACCCATCCTGCTGGCGCGACGACAACACGCGCCCGCAGCGACAATGAGGCCTTTTCCCAACACTCCGCCAACCTGTCTTTCGAGCAGGAGCTGGAATTCAAGCTGGGCAATGGGCTGTTCAAGAAAATCTGGGTGTTCTCGCCCTCCTCCACCCGCGCTTCTGACGGGCTTGGCCCCCTTTACAACGCCCGCTCCTGCCAGCGCTGCCATCTGAAGGATGGGCGCGGCCATGTGCCTGCGGGGCCGGATTACCGTTCTACCGCGATGTTTCTGCGCGTCTCCATTCCCGGTCCGGTGCCCGAGCAGGTTCAGGCAATCAAGGATTATATCGGCACGGCCCCCGACCCCACCTACGGGCAGCAGCTTCAGGATTTCTCGGCCCCAGGCATTTCCCCGGAATACCGGCTTGGCATCCATTATGAAGAAGAGACCGTCGATCTGAACGGTGGCGAAACCGCCTCGCTGCGCAGACCGATCTACAGCGCCGAGGATCTGGGCTACGGCCCGCTGCACACCAACGCCATGTTGTCCCCCCGCGTGGCGCCGCCGATGATTGGCCTTGGCCTGCTTGAGGCGATCCCCACCGCCGATATCCTTGCCGCTGCCGATCCGGACGACGCCGACGGAGATGGCATTTCCGGTCGGGCCAATCTGGTCTGGTCCGAAGAGTTTCAGCAGATCATGCTGGGCCGCTTTGGCCTCAAGGCGGGCATGCCAACGGTGCACGAACAATCCGCCGCCGCCTTTTCCGGCGATATCGGCATTTCCACGCCGCTGTTTCCCGCCCCTTGGGGGGAATGCATCACGAGCCAAACAAAATGCCGCGCAGCCCCGCACGGAAATGATGACGCCCGCGGCACCGAGATCGATCAACCGAACATGGATCTGGTCACCTTCTACGCCCGCAATCTGGCCGTACCCGCCCGCCGTGACCTGCACGATGCGCAAGTGCTGCGCGGCAAGGAACTGTTCTACGACAGCGGCTGCGCCGCCTGCCACCGGCCCAAATTCGTGACCCATCGCCTGAAAGACCGCCCGGAGCACAGTTTCCAGCTGATCTGGCCTTACAGCGACCTGCTGCTGCATGACATGGGCGAAGGCCTTGCCGATCACCGCCCCGAAGCCCGCGCCAATGGTCGGGAATGGCGAACCGCGCCGCTCTGGGGGATTGGCCTGACGCAGCAGGTATCGCCGCGCGCCACCTACCTGCACGATGGCCGCGCCCGCAGCCTGCTGGAGGCGATCCTGTGGCATGGCGGCGAAGCGCAAGATGCCCGCGACCACGTGGTCTCCCTGTCCTCCGAGGACCGCGCCGATCTTATCCGTTTTCTGGAGAGCCTATGACACGCCCCATCCTGTCCCGCCTGCTGGCCCCTGCCCTTGCCGTCACCCTTACCCTGACGCCATTTTCTGCACGCGCGGGGGTGATTGATGAGGCCCTGGAGCAGCATATCCTGCCGGGTTTCGAAACACTGGCGCAGGAGGCCCAGCAACTGAGCGCGACAGCCGCTGAGGTCTGCGACCCCGGATCGGTCCAGTTGCAGCAGGCCTACAGCGAAGCCTTTGATGCCTGGGTCGCGGTCAGCCACCTGCGGTTCGGGCCGACCGAAAGGGATAACCGCGCCTTTGCGCTCGCCTTTTGGCCGGACAGCCGGGGCAAAACGCCAAAGGCGCTGCGGGCGCTGATCACTGCCGAGGATCCGATTGCCAAGGATGCGACGGCCTATACCAGCGTATCGATTGCAGCGCGCGGCTTCTATGCGCTGGAATTCCTCCTTTACGACGAGGACATGCAGCAGCTGGGCAGCGCCGACTACCGCTGCCAGCTGACCCGCGCCATTGCAGAAGATATCGCCACCACAGCCGATGTGATCTGGATGGACTGGCGCGACAGCTATGCCGACCAGATCCGCCACCCAGGTGATCGTTACCGCTCAGAGGCCGAGGTCAAACAGGAACTGTTCAAGGCGCTGGATACCGGCCTGCAGATCCTGATCGATATGCGGCTGGGACGGCCGCTGGGCACCTACGACAGGCCGCGCCCGAAACGCGCCGAAGCCTATCGTTCGGGGCGCTCCCAGCACCACGTGATCCTGGCGCTGGAAGCGCTGGCACCGCTGGCCCGCATCCTCAGCGACGGAGATGCCGATCTTGCAGCGGAACTGGATGCAGCCTTTGACACTGCGGTCGAGCACGCCAGCCGCCTCGACGATCCGACCTTTGCAGGCGTTGCAGAGCCGGGCACGCGGCTGCGGATTGAGGCAGTGCAGCAGGACATCCGGAAACTGCGCGAAACCATCGGTGAGGATCTTGGTCCCGCGCTTGGCGTCGAGGCCGGTTTCAACGCCCTGGATGGCGATTAACAGAAAGGACCCAAAGACATGCCCTCAAGACGTGGATTTCTGGCTGGGCTTCTGGCGGCAGGGATGGCCCCGGCGGCCAGCTGGGCCGATCTGGGCTCGCCCGCCTATCTGTCCGCAGGCAAGGCCGCCGATGGCAGCTTTTTCCTGGCGGGCCTTTCGGACCTTGGCACCCTCTTGTTCAGCCACCCCCTGCCCGGCCGCGGCCATGCTGCCACCGCCCACCCCACGCGGCCCATCGCTGTGGCCTTTGCCCGCCGCCCCGGCCGCTTTGCCGATGTGATCGACTGCCGCACCGGCGCGCAACTGGCCCGGCTGGAGCCTCCAGCAGGTCATCACTTTTACGGACACGGCGTCTTCACACCCGATGGCAGCGTGCTGCTGACCACCGAAAACCACTTCGAGGCCGGGCGCGGCATCATTGGTGTCTGGGATGGCACCGCCCCCTACCGCCGCATCGGTAGCTTTGCGTCTGGCGGGATCGGCCCGCATGATATGATGCTGCGCGCAGATGGTACGGGGCTGGTCGTCGCAAATGGCGGCATCGACACCCATCCCGACAGTGGCCGGGCCAAGTTGAACATCCCCACCATGCGACCCAACCTCAGCTATCTGGATTTCGACGGCCAGGTGACCGAACAGGTCGAGCTGGACGCCCAGCTGCACAAAAACTCGATCCGCCATCTGGCGATGCAGACGGATGGCACCGTTGCCTTTGCCATGCAATGGCAGGGCGATCTGGGTGCAGATGTGCCGATCGTCGGGCTGCACAAGCCCGGCAGTGCACCACGGCTGATGGCCGCCGATGACCCGCGCCTGCGCAACCTCAATGGATACGGCGGCTCCATTGCCTTTTCCACTGATGGTCAGCAAGTAGCTGTCACCTCGCCCCGCGGCGGCGTGGTGCAGGTCATGGACACCGCAAGCGGAGCTCTCACCACGGAACATCATCTGCCCGATGTCTGCGGCCTGTCCCAATCGACAGATGGGTTTATCGCAAGTTCCGGCAGCGGTGAGATCGTCGAGATCGCCAAGGGTCGCCTGTCGGTCCTGAACCAGGCCGAGCTGCGCTGGGACAACCACCTGATCCCTGTCATCTGACACTCCTCTGAAGTCTGAAACAACTCCCCCCGTCCCGCATATCGCCGGGGCGGGCGAGATGAAGCCTGCGCGACAAGTGGATTTTTGCTCTCCGCGCAAAACGAACTTTTTCGAAAACAAACGATGACAAAGCGAAAATGAATCGCTAGATGGGCTTTGGAAAGGAAAGCCCATGGATGCCACGACTCGTCAGAACGAAATCATAGAGCTGCTGAACACTCAGGATCGCGTCGAGGTCGAGGATCTGGCACAGCGGTTCGGCGTGTCGCTGCAGACCGTGCGCACCGATCTACGCGACCTGTCGCAGCGTGGCGCGCTGTCGCGGGTGCATGGCGGCGCGGTGCGCGTCAGCTCAGCCGCCACCCGCGCCTACGCGGACCGGCGCAAGCTGAACGCGGCGGGGAAACTGGCGATGGCAGCCGAGGCCGCTGAACTGATCCCCGAAGACTGCTCGATCACGCTCAATATCGGCACTTCGACCGAGCAAGTGGCCCGTGCCCTATCCGGCCATCGCGGCCTGACAGTCATTTCCAACAACATAAACATTATCAATATGATGATGGGTGGAGAGGCGCGTGAGCTGATCCTGGTTGGCGGCGCGGTCCGGCAAAGCGACGGCGCCATCGTCGGCGAAGACGCGGTGGAATTCATTTCCCGCTACAAGGTCGATTTCGCCATTATCGGCGCCTCCGCCCTCGATGCGGATGGCGCCATCATGGACCACGACGGTCGCGAGGTCTCCGTCGCCCGCGCCATTCTGAAAAACGCACGTACCCGCGTTCTGGTCTGCGATCACAGCAAATTCGACCGCTCCGCCCCAGTGCGGATCTGTGATGTGGCGGATCTCGACGTAGTGATCACCGATGCGCCGGTGCCCGATGCCTTTGCCGAGGCCGCGCGCGCCGCGGGAACACGCATCATCGTGGCCGGAGACACCGCCAGCCAAAACGAAAGAACCGAAAATGACTGATCAAAAGATCACCGACCTGTTCATCATCGGCGGCGGCATCAACGGCTGCGGCATTGCCCGCGATGCGGCAGGCCGTGGCTTGTCGGTCAGCCTTGCAGAAATGAACGATCTGGCCTCGGCCACTTCCTCGGCCTCAACCAAACTGTTTCATGGCGGCCTGCGCTATCTGGAATATTTCGAATTCCGCCTGGTGCGCGAAGCGCTGATCGAGCGCGAGGTCTTGCTGAAGGCGATGCCCCATATTTCCTGGCCGATGCGCTTTGTGCTGCCTTTTCACAAGGAGATGAGGTTCGACAGTGAAACGCCGACCTCCCGCCTGCTGACGCGGATCATGCCCTGGATGAAGGGCCGCCGCCCGGCCTGGCTGATCCGCCTTGGGCTGTTTCTCTATGACACGCTGGGCAAGCGCGGCATCCTGCCCGGCACCCGCAAGCTGGACCTCAGCCGCGACGAAGCGGGGGCGCCGCTGAAGGACAAGTTCCAGACCGCCTTTGAATATTCGGACTGCTGGATCGAGGATGCCCGGCTGGTGGTGCTCAACGCCCGCGACGCGCAGGCGCGCGGCGCCGAAATCATGACCCGCACCAAAGTTCTGGCGGCTGAACGCGCCGAGGATCATTGGCTTATCCACCTGAAGGACAGTCTGACGGGGCAAGTGTTCACGCGTCGGTCGCGGATGCTGGTCAATGCGGCGGGTCCCTGGGTTGCGGAGGTATTGAACCAGAAACTGGGCCAGAACAGCCGCGAAGGCGTGCGTCTGGTACGCGGCAGCCATATCGTGGTTCCGAAACTCTTCGACCACGGACGCTGTTATTTCTTTCAGGGCACCGACGGGCGGATCATCTTTGCCATCCCCTATGAAGAGGATTTCACCCTGATCGGCACCACCGACGCCGACCATCCTGACCCTGAGACCGCCCCTAACTGCACCCCCGAAGAACAGGACTACCTGATCGATTTTGCCTCGCAGTATTTCAAAAAGCCGCTGCACCGCGACGACATTCTGTGGACCTACTCCGGTGTGCGCCCGCTGTATGACGATGGCGCCAGCTCGGCGACGGCGGCGACGCGGGAATACGTGCTGTCACTGGACACGGGAAATGCACCGCTGCTGAACATCTTTGGCGGCAAGATCACCACCTACCGCAAACTGGCCGAGGCCGCGCTTGCCAAGATCTCCGAGGCTCTGCCCGGCGTCGGCGGCAACTGGACAGCAGGTGTGCCCCTGCCCGGCGGCAATTTCGCGGTCAATGATGTGACCAAGCTGCAGGCGGATCTTGCAGCGGATTATTCCTTCCTGACGCCTTATTGGGCCCGGCGTTTGATCCGCGCTTATGGCACCGAAGCGCGGCTGATCCTGGGTGAAGCAAAATCCGCCGAGGCGCTGGGGCGCACTTTTGGCGCCACCATCACCGAGCGGGAGTTGGACTGGGCGATTGCCAACGAATGGGTGCGCAGCGGCGATGATTTCCTGTGGCGCCGCACCAAACTGGGCCTGCGCCTGACCGAGGAAGAGCGCGCGGCCGTCGATACCTATATCAAGGACAAGATTGCCGCGTAACGACGCGGCAATCCAAACGCACCGGGCATGGGCTTCCCTGCCCGGTGACACCTCTGCAGATGGTCTGGCCGTCTTAGAACTCCACCCCTTTCTGCGCCTTGATCCCGGCGCGGAAAGGATGCTTTATCTGGCCCATCTCGGTCACCAGATCCGCGATTTCGATCAGCTCTTCCTTGGCGTTGCGTCCGGTCAGAACCACATGGGTCATCGGCGGTTTCTGCTCAACCAGGAACTCCAGAACCTCTTCCAGATCCAGATATTCATAGCGCAGAGCAATGTTGATTTCATCGAGCAAAACCATGGTGTTGCGCTCATCTAGGATCATTTCCTTGGCCTTTTCCCAACCTGCGCGGGCTGCTGCGATATCGCGGGCCTTGTCCTGTGTCTCCCAGGTGAACCCTTCGCCCATCGCGTAGAACTGGCACAGATCGCCGAAATGCTCCTCGATCAGGGTGCGTTCGCCGGTCTGCCAGGCGCCCTTGATGAACTGCACCACGGCGGATGGCATGCCGTGGGCGATGCAGCGCATGATCATGCCGAATCCCGAGCTGGACTTGCCCTTGCCGGGGCCGGTGTGGACGATGATCAGCCCCTTTTCACCGTCCTTATTGGCCATCATGCGGTCACGCGCCGCTTTCTTTTTCGCCATCTTGGACGCGTGCCGTGCCGCTTCTTCCTCGGAAATGCCGTTATCAGACTTTTCGGTCACCAAGTGCCCTCCTGCAGTTTGGCACCATGTCTTGACAAGGAAGCCCGCAATAGCGCAAGGGGATTTTGTTGGTTCCTGCGAAAGCAGGCGAAGAGGGAATGTGACACGGCCATCTGGCCCAAGCACAGCCGCCCCCGCGACCGTGACCGGAGAGGTCTCCACGCCACTGGGTAACACCGGGAAGGCCGGAGAACCGCAAAGACCCCGCAGCACTGCGACGGTCTTGAGATCCGCAAGCCGGGAGACCTGCCAACAGACTTAATCTACGGGCGGACGGGGTGTGCCGCGACCGGATGAGAGCCGATTCATCCATACGGCTCCCCTCTGGCCTCTCCCCGTCTGTCTGACAGGACGCAAGGAGACGCCCGCCAATGGCGAAGGATACGGCTGAACAGCCCCTCAAAGGCAGCCCAGAGGTCACCCTGACCATCTGCACCACCTGCAAGCGCGAAGGCGTTGATCCCGAAGCCACCCGGCCCGGCACCCTGTTGCTGCAGGCGCTGCGCGCCGCCGACCTGCCCGACGGGGTTTCGGTGCGCGGCGTCGAATGCCTGTCCGCCTGCAAGCGCGGCTGCTCCATGGTGCTGAGCGGCGGCACAGAGCGCTGGAGCTACATCTACGGCGATCTGGATCCCGATCAACACGTAGAGGAGATCCTGCAAGGTGCGGCTGCCTATGCCGCGACCCACGACGGTCTGGTGCCCTGGCGCGCGCGTCCGCAGGTCTTTCGCAAACAATCCATCGCCCGCATTCCCCCGGCGCCCCAGCCGGGTGACAGCCCATCCGAGGAGTAACCGATGAGCGATCTCAACAAAATTCCCGTCACCGTGGTGACCGGCTTTCTCGGCGCGGGCAAGACCACACTCATCCGCCATCTGATGCAAAACCCGCAGGGCAAACGTCTGGCCGTGCTGGTCAATGAATTCGGCACCGCGGGCGTGGACGGCGACATCCTGAAATCCTGCGCCGATGAAAACTGCCCGGAAAACAATATCGTCGAGCTGGCGAACGGCTGCATCTGCTGCACCGTGGCGGACGATTTCATCCCCACGATTGAGGCCCTAATGGCCCTGCCGGAAACGCCCGAACATATCCTGATTGAAACCTCCGGGTTGGCGCTGCCGAAACCGCTGCTGAAAGCCTTTGACTGGCCCGCGATCCGCTCGCGCATCACCGTAGACGGGGTCATTGCCCTGGCTGACGCCGAAGCCGTCGCCGCAGGGCAATTCGCCCCGGATCTTGACGCCGTGCAGGCCCAGCGCGAAGCGGACGACAGTCTGGATCATGAAACCCCGCTGTCCGAAGTCTTCGAGGACCAGATCTCGTGTGCAGATATCGTGCTTCTGTCCAAGGCGGACCTTGCCGGGGAAGAAGGCCTTGCCAAGGCCCGTGCCGTAATCGAAGCCGAAGCCCCGCGCCAACTGCCGATCCTGCCGATGAGCGAAGGCGTGATCGATCCGCGTGTGGTGCTGGGGATCGGCGCGGCGGCGGAAGACGATCTGGAGGCCCGCCCCAGTCATCACGATGGCCACCACGATCACGAGCATGATGACTTTGAAAGCATCGTCGTAGAAATGGGCGAAATCTCCGACCCGCAGGACCTGCAGGACCGCATCGTCAACATGGCCCGCAACCGCAAAATTCTGCGCGTCAAAGGCTATGTCGCGGTGGAAGGGAAACCGATGCGCATGCTGGTTCAGGCGGTGGGCGAACGGCTGCGCGCCCAATACGACCAACCCTGGGGCGCCCAGCCGCGCAAGACCCAGCTAGTGGTGATTGCCGAACACGACGATATCGACGTCGCGGGCATCCACGCGGATCTGGGAGCCTGAGTTCGGTGCAAGACTGGGACAAAAACAGCTGTCTCGTCCGGTCGAAAGACCGGACAGCCCCCGACCGCCCCCATGGGCGGGGGCTTTGCCCCCACCCGCGGCAGTGGGCCGTCCTCCGCGTATCCGATCAGATCGGGTGGAGCTGACCCATGCATGTCGTCTTTCGCGAAAGTCACGGCCTTGAAGAAACCGATACGCCCTTTGACGTTGGGCAGGATCCGGCGGAGCTGATCGTTCTGTCCTTTTCCGACAGCGATCTGGGCGCCTTTGCCGCGGGCTGGCACCGGGCGGGCGGTAAGCTTCCCTCCTGTCGCCTTGCCAATCTGGTGGCGCTGAAACACCCGCTGTCGGTTGACACCTATGCAGAACAGACGCTGGAAGGCGCCAAGGGTGTTCTGGTGCGTCTCATTGGCGGCGAAAGCTACTGGCCCTACGGCCTTGCTACCCTTCAGGACCTGGCCCGTCGCAAGGGGATCGCCCTCGCCATCCTGCCCGCCGACGGGCGCGAGGATCCACGCCTTGATGAACTCTCGACCCTGCCGGTTTCGACCCTGCGGCGTCTGCAGGCGCTGTGCGATGCGGGCGGCGCGGTCGCAGCACAGGCGGCCCTGGCACAGCTTGCCCTGGCAGCGGGCCTATACGCGGGCCCGGTTCCGGGGATGAAGACAACGCCCGACTATGGCTACTACGACCCTGATCGAGGCGTGATCGCGCAGACCCCCCAAGAGGACAGGCCGTTGGTCCTGGTCAGTTTCTACCGCTCGTACCTGACTTCGGCAGACACCGCCCCGGTGGATGCGCTGATCGCCGAGCTGCGCGCGTGCGGCTATGCCGCCTATGGCACCTTTGCCGCCAGCCTCAAGGCCCCCGCAGCCGCCGATTGGCTGGGAGCGGAACTCCCCCGGCTTGCCCCCGCCGCCATCATCAACGCCACCGCCTTTTCGGCGCAAGGCTCAGACGGGCGCCCGTCGCCGCTGAGCACAACAGGCTGCCCGGTGTTCCAGGTGGCGCTCTCCACCGCGCGGCGCAAGGACTGGGCCGAGGCGGCGCGGGGCCTGTCGCCCGCTGACCTTGCCATGCATGTGGTCCTGCCCGAGGTGGATGGCCGTATCATGGCGGGCGTGGTCAGCTTCAAGGCCCCGGCCAAGAAGGACCCCGACCTCCAGTATTCGCGCTTTGCCCACCGCGCCGATCTAGGCCGCGTACGCGCTGCCGTGGACCGGATCGAAGGCTGGCTGCGGCTGGCGCAAATGGAAAACCGCGACAAACGCCTGGCGCTGGTACTTTCCACATATCCGGGGCGCGACTACAACATCGCCCATGCGGTGGGCCTTGATGCGCTGGCCTCCTGCGAACAGCTACTGGGCGCTCTGGCCGATCAGGGCTACAGCATCACGGGGACAGGCGATCTTGGCGCCCGCCTCATAGAGGAGCGCATCGCCTTGCCGCTCGCGGATTACAAGGCGGCTCTGAAAACGCTTCCCGACCCCCTGCAAACCGACCTCAAGGCGGCCTGGGGTGCCCCCGAAGACGACCCGGATCTGCAAGATGGTGCCTTTCACATAAAGGCCCTCACCGCAGGCAAGACCATTATCGCCCTGCAACCCGAACGCGGAGAGGTTACGACCCGCGTCGACGACTATCACGATCTGGAGCGCACCCCGCGCCATGCCTATGTGGCCTTCTACCTCTGGCTCCAGACACAGGTTGACGCCGTCCTTCACATCGGCGCCCACGGCACGCTGGAATGGCTGCCCGGAAAGGCGGTCGCCCTGTCTGACACCTGCTGGCCCGAGGCGCTGATCGGTGCCCTGCCAGTGATCTATCCCTTCATCGTCAACGATCCCGGCGAGGCCGCACAAGCCAAACGGCGCATCGCCGGTGTGACCGTGGGCCACCTGCCGCCGCCACTGGCGCAGACCAGCCTGCCCGATGGCATGGCGCGGCTGGAAAGCCTCTTGGATGAGTATTCAACCGCCGATGGACTGGACCCTGCCCGCCGCGACCGTCTGATCGAAGATATCCGCGCCGAGGCCCAAGGTACCGGCGTCGAGGCGGATCTCGGCCTCACCCCCGACTGCTCCGCTGCCGAGGCGATCACCCGCATCGATGCCTTTGTCTGCGACATCAAGGAAAGCCAGTACGGCGAGGGCCTGCACATCTTTGGCACCGGCCAGTGCGGTGCGCAGGAAATCGCCGGGGTGATGGATGCGCTTTCTGGGCGGTTGGTGGCCCCCGGCCCTTCTGGCTCTCCCTTTCGCGGGCGCACGGACGTGATCCCCACCGGGCGCAACCTCTTTACCACCGATCCACGGGCGGTCCCCTCGCGGGCGGCGCATGCGCAGGGGGTCAAGCTGGCGGAAGAGCTGCTGCGCCGCCATCTTCAGGATCACGGCGACTGGCCACGGGGGCTGGTGATCGATCTCTGGGGATCGGCCACCATGCGCACCGCGGGCGAGGAATTCGCCATGGCGCTGCATCTGGCGGGGCTTGCTCCAAAATGGGATGAAGGCTCTGAACGGGTCTCGGGCTTCGAGGTGCTGCCGCTTTCCATGCTGAACCGCCCCCGCATCGATGTGACTCTGCGCGTCTCGGGCCTGTTCCGCGATGTCTTTCCCGGCCTTGCCCAGATGTTCGAGACCGCCGCCGCCGCTCTGGCGAACCGGGACGAAGCCAAGGCCGATAACCCCTATTTGGCAGAGGCGCCGCGCGTCTTTGGCCCGAAACCCGGCCAATACGGTCTCTCCATGGGTGCACATCTGGACGATTACTCGGACGAGGCCCGCGCCGCCGCGGGCGAGGCCTGGCTCAATGCCTCCTCCCATGCCATCGACGCCAAGGGCGAGATTGCCGAGGCGCGCGTAGCACTGGAGGATCGCCTGAAAGGCGCCGACAGTTTTGTGCATCTTCAGGACCTGCCGGAAACCGATCTTCTGGTCGCATCGGATTACGCTGCGCATGAGGCAGGGTTTGCCGCCGCCATGGCCCGTATCGGGCAAAAAGCGCCCGCACTATACCATATGGACGCCACCCGCCCTGATACACCGCAGGCACGCTCCCTCAGCGAGGAAATCGCCCGCGTCACCCGCGCCCGCGCCGCCAACCCGGATTGGGCAAGTTCGATGATGCGCCATGGCTTTCGCGGCGGCGCCGAGATTGCCGCAACGCTGGATCACATGGCGGCCTTCGCCCATCTGGCACAGGCGGTGCCGCCACACCTGTTTGACCTCTACTTCGAGGCCACCCTGGGTCGCGAAGATCTCGTGGAGTTCCTGGAGCGGGAGAACCCCGACGCGCTTGCCGCCCTGCGCGACCGCTTCCGCGCCTTGGCTGAGGCCGACCTCTGGGTCACCCGGCGCAATTCGATCATCGCTGAACTGGAGGGCGCACCATGAGCGCAGCCCCAAAAGTCTACGGGTGGTGCCCCGGCGCCCTGCGCCCGATGATGTCCGGCGACGGGCTGGTGGTGCGCATCCGTGCGCCCATGGGACGGCTCAGCCCCGAACAGGCCCGCGGCGTTGCTGAACTGTCCCGGCGACATGGCAATGGCCTTCTTGACCTGTCAGCCCGGGCCAACTTGCAGATGCGCGGCATAAAGGGCGACAGCCACACTGCGCTGCTCTCTGGCCTACGGGATCTTGGGCTTCTCGACACAGATGAGGCTGCCGAAGCACGGCGCAATGTGATGCTGACACCCTTCTGGACAGAAGGCGACGACAACGCAGTGATTGCCCGTAATTTGGCGGCGACCCTGACGGCGGCCACGGATCTGAGCTTGCCGGGAAAATTCGGTTTCGCGGTGGATTGTGGCACAGCGCCCGTCTTGCAAGACTCTGCCGCAGATATCCGTATCGAGCGCGATGCATCGGGCCTGATCCTGCGCCCCGATGGCGCCGAGCTTGGCCTGTCCGTGACACGGGAAACCGCCGTCCCCGAGGCACTGAACCTCGCCCGATGGTTCCTTGACACTGGTGGTGCACCCGATGGGCGCGGGCGGATGAGGTTGCACCTTGCCAAAGGCACACCACTTCCATCAGGCTATAGCTTGGTCGCCAACGTGGCTTCTTCGGCTGCCAGGCCGGGCCAAACGGGCGCAGGCCAGTTGGTTGCGCTGGAATTTGGCCAAATGTTAGCGGGCACGCTCACATCACTTGCCGATCACGGCGCCCTGCGCCTCACGCCCTGGCGGATGCTGTTGATCGAAGGCGCTCGTGATATCGCCCCCCTGCCCGGCCTGATCCTAGACGCCGCTGATCCGTGCCTGCGGGTCAGCGCCTGCACCGGGGCGCCCGGCTGCCTGCAGGCGCTTTCAGCGACCCGCGATCTGGCCCGCGATCTGGCGCCGCATGTGCCGGAAGACGCCCATCTGCATGTCTCCGGCTGCGCCAAGGGCTGCGCCCATCCCGGCACTGCGCCGCTGACCCTGACCGCCACTGCCAATGACACCTTCACCCTGATCCGCAACGGCTCTGCCGCCGATCAGCCGATCAAACACAGCCTGAGCGCCCGCGCCCTGCGCGCCGCTCCCGAGCTTCTGACAGAGGGCAGCTGACATGCTCCACACCTATGAAACCGATGGCGCCAGGATCTACGCCGAAAGCTTTTCCACCATCCGGGCCGAGGCCGATCTGGGCCGCTTCACCCGCGATGAGGAAAGCGTCGCCGTACGCATGATCCATGCCGCCGGAATGGTGGGGCTCGAGGAGCATATCCGCTTTTCCCCCGGCATGGCCGAAACCGCCCGCGCGGCGCTGGCGGCGGGGGCGCCGATCCTCTGCGATGCCTATATGGTCAGCGAAGGCATCACCCGCCCGCGCCTGCCTGCAGAGAACGAAGTGATCTGCACCCTGCGCGATCCGAAGGTGCCGAACATGGCCAAGGAGCTGGGCAACACCCGCTCCGCCGTCGCGCTGGAGCTGTGGCGCCCAAAACTTGACGGTGCCGTGGTCGCCATCGGCAATGCCCCGACCGCGCTGTTTCATCTTCTCAACATGCTGAAGGATCCCACCTGCCCGCGCCCGGCTGCCATCATCGGCTGCCCGGTGGGTTTTGTGGGCGCCATGGAATCCAAGGAGGCGCTGATGCAGGACCTTCCCGTGCCGTCGATGATCGTGAAGGGCCGCCTTGGCGGATCGGCCATCACCGTGGCAGCCGTCAACGCGCTGGCCAGCTGGAAAGAATAACCATGGGCAAAGTTATCTGTGCAGGCCTCGGCCCCGGCGATCCGGACCTGATGAGTGTTAAGTCGCACCGCGCCATCACCGGCGCGCGCCACATCGCCTATTTCCGCAAGGCAGGCCGCAAGGGGCAGGCCCGCGCCATCGTGGAACATCTATTGCCCGACACGGTGCAGGAACATGCGATGGAATACCCGGTGACAACGGAGATCCATTTCTCAGATCCCGAATACAATCGCCTGCTGTCGGAATTCTACGATCAATGGGCCAACCGTCTGGAAGAGATCGCCCGGACCGACGACGTCGTTGTCCTCTGCGAAGGCGATCCTTTCCTCTATGGCTCCTTCATGCATCTGCACAGCCGCCTTCAAGCCCGCGCCGAGGTGGACATCATCCCCGGCATCACCGGCATGTCCGGCTGCTGGACCGCCACCGATCAGCCGATAACCTGGGGCGATGACGTGCTGACCGTCGCCATGGCCACGCTCAACGAGGAAGAGCTGACCGAGCGCGCACGCGGAACCGACGCGTTGGTGGTGATGAAAATTGGCCGCAACCTGCCCAAGCTGCGCCGCGCACTGCAGGCGGCGGGCAAGCTCGACGATGCTTGGCTGGTGGAACGCGGTACCATGCCGACACAGACAGTGCAAAAGCTGACAGAGGTGAGCGGCGAGGTGCCCTATTTCTCGATCGTGCTGGTGCATGGACAGGGGCGCCGCCCATGACGCAAGTGACAGAAACCGGATGGCTGGTCGTCGCGGGCCTTGGCCCCGGGGATGAGGCGTTGGTCACGCAAGAGGTGCGCGATGCCATCGACGCTGCAACAGATATCGTCGGCTATATCCCTTACGTGAAACGCATCGCGCCGCGCGACGGGCTGGTGCTGCATGCCTCGGACAACCGGGTCGAGGTGGACCGCGCCACCCATGCACTGGAGATGGCCGCCGCGGGACGCCGCGTTGTCGTCGTCTCCTCCGGCGATCCCGGTGTCTTTGCCATGGCCTCTGCCGTGTTCGAGGCGCTAGAGGCCGGGCCAAAGGACTGGTTGGAGCTTGAGATCCGTGTCTTGCCTGGCATTACCGCCATGCTGGCTGCCGCCGCGCAGATCGGCGCGCCCTTGGGGCATGATTTCGCGGCGATCAACCTTTCCGACAACCTCAAACCCTGGTCGCTGATCGAAACTCGCCTGCGCGCAGCGGGTGAAGCGGGCTTTGCCATGGCATTCTACAACCCGCGCTCCAAATCGCGCCCGCACCAGTTCGCCCGCGCGCTTGAGATCCTGCGCGCAGCCTGCGGAGAGGACACGCTGATCAGCTTTGCACGCGACGTCACCAAACCGACGCAGGAGATCACAACGGTTGCCCTGAAAGACGCGAGGCCGGAAATGGCGGACATGCGCACCATGGTGATCGTCGGCAACCGCGACACCCGGGCCATCGGGCGCCACGTCTACACGCCCCGCTACGCAGAAGGCTCGGCCAAGTGATCCGCGCTGCCAGACAGCCACGCCATGACCTCGGGGATAGAGGCAAGTGTCAGGCGCTGCGGCACCTTCGGGCGGGCGATCATGATCACCGGCAGCCCCAGGTCGCGCGCCGCCTGCAGTTTTGCCTCGGCGCCGGACCCGCCCGCGTTTTTGGAGACAACATGGGTAATGCCATGGGCCTGCATCAGCGCCCGGTCCCCCGCCACATCGAATGGTCCGCGTGCGATTTCGACGCTGGTGTCCGGCAGCGGCAGCGGTGCCTCTGGCGGGTCCACCAGCCGCAGCAGATAGTGGTTTCCGGGTTTGCCGGAAAAGGCCGCGATATTCTGCTTGCCGATCGCGAGAAACACCCGCGCGCCCTGATCCGGCAGCGCCGCGACCGCCTCTCCCAATCCGTCCACATGGACCCAGTGATCCCCGGGACCGGCCTGCCAAGGCGGGCGCTCCAGCGCACAAAGCCGGACACCGACCTGTTCGCAGGCCTGCGCCGCATTGCTGCTCATCTGCGCGGCAAAAGGATGGGTGGCGTCTACGACATCGGTCACGCCTTCGTCCCGCAGGTAGGCCTCCAGCCCGTCGATGCCGCCAAAGCCCCCGACGCGCAGGGGCAGCGGCTGGGTGACGGGGCGTGCCGTGCGGCCTGCGTAGGAAAACACCGCATCCAGCCCGGCCTCGGCCAATGCCTCGGCAAGGCGCGAAGCTTCGGTAGTGCCCCCAAGCAGCAGGATGCGCGTCATGTCTGATCCTCATGTGAAACAATGGCTGACCATTGTCGGCCTCGGCGACGATGGACCGGCAGGACTGACGAATGCAAGCCGGAAGGCGCTGGACGAGGCCGAGGTGATTTTTGGCGGCCCCCGCCATCTGGATCTGGTGCAGGCAGGTAATCGCGGCCAGCCTTGGCCGGTTCCGTTTTCCATCGATCCGGTGCTCGCTGCGCGCGGTCAACGCGCCGTGGTGCTGGCCTCGGGCGATCCCTTCTGGCACGGCGCGGGTGGATCGCTGGTGGCGCATCTCAGCCCGGATGAATGGGTATCGCACCCCGCCCCCTCCTGCTTTGCTCTGGCGGCGAATACCTTGGGTTGGAAACTGGAGGAGACACTCTGCCTTGGTCTTCATGCTGCCCCCTTCGCTCGGCTGACCCCTGTGCTGGCCGCCGGAAACAGGATCATCTGCACCCTGCGGGATGGCGACAGCCCCGCCGCGCTGGCCGATTGGCTGACCACGCAGGGATTCGGCCCAACAACGCTGAAGGTGATGGAGGCACTGGGCGGGCCCCGCGCCCAAGTGCACAGCAGTCGCGCAGATAACTTTGACCTGACCGGCATCGCCGCCCCCGTGGTGGCCGCGCTTCAGGTGGCGGGCAGCACGGGCCTGCCCCGCGCCAGCGGCTTGCCCGAGGATCTGTTCCAAAGCGACGGGCAGATCACCAAACGCCCTATCCGCGCCATGACCCTTTCGGCACTCGCACCGCGAGCCGGAGAGCTGCTCTGGGACATCGGTGGCGGCTCCGGATCTGTCTCGGTGGAATGGTGCCTTGCCGCGCCGTGCAACCGGGCGATCACGTTTGAGCCGCGGGAAGACCGCCTCATCAATATCCGAGCCAATGCCGAACGGTTCGGGATTGAACACCGCATGAAACCGGTTCTGGGCCGCGCGCCGGATGTGTTGGATGGACAGAAAAGACCCGATTGCATTTTCATCGGCGGCGGTGGCTCACAGGCGTTGCTGGATCATCTGTGGCAAGTGTTGCCCGAGGGCACTCGGATCGTCGCCAATGGCGTGACACTAGAGACCGAGACCCTGCTGATGCAGGCCCATGCCACACGCGGCGGGCATCTGATGAAGGTGGAACTGGCCGAAGCCGGGCCGCTTGGCTCCATGCGCGGCTGGGACCGCGCGCGTCCTGTCATCCAGTGGAGCGTCACGCGATGAAGGTCGCGGGTCTGGGATTTCGCAAAGCGGCGACCGTTGCCGACCTGCGCGCCGCCCTGGCGCTGACCGGGCATCAGCCCGATGCGCTCGCCTCACTCGCAGC
Source organism: Phaeobacter sp. CAU 1743 (assembly GCF_039839315.1). NCBI lineage: Bacteria > Pseudomonadati > Pseudomonadota > Alphaproteobacteria > Rhodobacterales > Roseobacteraceae > Phaeobacter > Phaeobacter sp. CAU 1743. Next base: position 18,276 of record NZ_JBDOQR010000056.1, read on the forward strand.
AAAGGTGGAAAGCCCCGCCTTTCAAGCCCTTGCCGCCGAGTTGAACCTGCCGATGATCGCCCTGTCGGAAGAGGCGATTGCGGGCCTCGAAACGCCAACCATGTCGCCCCGTATCAAAACCCGGTTCGCAACCGGATCGCTGGCCGAAGCTGCTGCCCTCTGCGGCGCATGCCAGGGCCGCACCACAGCAACCGCCCGCCTTCTCGTTCCCCGCGTTGTCACCGCAGATGGCCTTGCCACTGCGGCCATTGCAGAAAGACTGACCTCATGACCGTTCACTTCATTGGCGCCGGACCCGGTGCTGCCGACCTGATCACCCTGCGTGGCCGCGACCTGATCGCCGCCTGCCCCGTCTGCCTCTATGCCGGCTCGCTGGTGCCCGAGGCGCTGCTACAGCACTGCCCGGAGGGCGCGCGGATCGTCAACACGGCCTCCCTGTCGCTGGATGAGATCATTGCCGAAATCGAGGCTGCGCATAAAGCCGGACAGGACGTGGCGCGGCTGCACTCCGGCGACCTCTCGGTCTGGTCCGCCATGGGCGAGCAACTGCGCCGTCTGCGCGATCTGGGTATTCCCTATGACGTAACCCCCGGCGTGCCCGCCTTTGCCGCAGGCGCCGCTGCGCTTGGCGCCGAGCTGACGCTGCCGGGCGTTGCGCAATCGCTGGTGCTGACGCGCACCTCGGGGCGGGCCTCCTCGATGCCTGCGGGCGAAACGCTGGAGAATTTCGCCCGCACCGGCGCGACGCTGGCCATTCACTTGTCGGTGCATGTGCTGGACGATGTGGTGGCGCGGCTCTCTCCGGCCTATGGCGACGATTGCCCCGTCGCCGTGGTCTGGCGCGCCACATGGCCGGATCAGAAGATCATCAAGGCCACCCTTGGAACGTTGATCGACGCCACCGAAGGCGCGCGGGGCCGCACTGCACTGATCCTCGTGGGCCGTACCCTTGGCGCCGAGCACTTCGACGAAAGCTGCCTTTACGCGCAGGACTATGACCGGCGTTACCGCCCGCAAAGCGCCGACAGCCAATGGGCGGATTGGAACGAAGGCGATGACTGAAACGGGCAAGACCGGATCCTTTCCGCCGGGTTTGATGATTTCGGCACCCGCCTCGGGCACGGGCAAGACCACTGTGATGCTGGGCCTGTTGCGCGCACTGGCCGAGGATGATCTTGCCGTGCAGCCCTTCAAAAGCGGACCGGATTATATCGATCCGGCCTTTCATCTGGCCGCAGCGGGGCGGGCCTCTTTCAACCTGGACACCTGGGCGATGGATGGCGGCCTTCTGGATGCGGTTGCGGAGCAGGCAAACGGCGCGCAGATCTGCATCGGGGAAGGCTCCATGGGGCTTTATGATGGCGTTGCCACGCGCGGCCAAAGCGGCTTTGGCTCTTCGGCGGAAACCGCAAAACGCATGGGCTGGCCGGTGGTGCTGGTCGTGGATGTAGGCGGTCAGGCGCAATCGGCAGCAGCCACCGCGCTGGGGTTTCGCGCCTATGATCCTGAGCTGCCCTTTGCCGGTGTGATCCTGAACCGGGTCGCCAGCCCGCGTCACGAAAGGCTGACCCGCCTCGGGATGGAGCGTGCGGGCATTCCCGTGCTTGGCTCCCTGCCCCGTCGTGGCGACCTGACCCTGCCCGAACGCCACCTTGGCCTCATTCAGGCGGTCGAACACCCGGATCTGGAAGCCGCGATCGCGGGCTATGCCGCCTTCCTGCGTGAAAACGTGGATCTGGAGGCGATCAAATCCGCCGCCCGCGCCGGGGCGGCGCCCGCTTCAGAAACTCTGCCGAATCCGCCTGCCCAGCGCATCGCACTGGCGCGGGATGCGGCGTTTTCCTTCACCTACCCGCATCTTCTGGAAGGCTGGCGGGCAGCAGGGGCCGAGATCATTCCCTTCTCCCCTCTCGCCGATGAAGCCCCGGCCCCGGATGCCGATCTGATCTGGCTCCCCGGTGGATACCCCGAACTGCACGGCGGTAGGCTGGCGGCGGCCGAAACCTTCCGCGCGGCTTTGTGCAAACACGCCGAGACCCGCCCCGTTCATGGCGAGTGCGGCGGATACATGGCCCTTGGTGAAGCCCTGATCGACAAGGACGGCAACCGTCACCGGATGGCCGGGCTTCTTGGGCTTGTTACCTCATATGAAAAGCGGAAATTCCACCTCGGCTACCGCCGCGCCGTGCTGCAGGCGGCGATGCCGGGATTTGCCGCAGGCGGCGCCTTGCGCGGGCATGAGTTCCACTATTCGACTATTCTGGATGAACCGGACGCCCCGCTGGCCCGGGTGATGGACGCAGACGGCAACCCGGTGCCGGAAACCGGCTCGATACGCGGCCATGTGACCGGCACCTTCTTCCACCTGATCACCGGAGAGCAATCATGAGCGGTTTTGTCAGTTTCGTCTCCTCCGGCCCCGGCGACCCTGAACTGTTGACCGTCAAGGCTGTGAAACGGCTGGGGGCAGCCGATGCGGTGCTGTTCGACGATCTGTCCTCGGGGCCGATCCTAACCCATGCCCGCACGGACGCCGATCTGGTCGGGGTGGGTAAACGCGCAGGCCGCCCCTCCCCCCGGCAGGATCACGTCAGCCAGCTCTTGGTCGAATACGCCGCGACCGGGGCCCATGTGGTGCGGCTGAAATCCGGGGATTCCGGCGTCTTTGGCCGTCTGGAAGAGGAAATCTCCGCGCTGCGGCAGGCAGGCATCGGGTTCGAGATCGTGCCCGGCGTCACCGCGGCCTCGGCAGCTGCTGCGGCCGCCAATATCCCGCTGACGCGGCGCCTGACCGCGCGGCGGCTGCAGTTCATCACCGGCCATGACGTGACCGGCGGCCTGCCCGAAGGGCTGAATATGGCCGCCCTCGCCGATCCCGAAGCCACGACTGTTGTCTACATGGGGAAACGCACCTTTGCAGCGCTCGCCGAACGGCTGCTGGAGGCCGGGCTGCCGCCCGAGACGCACGCGTTGATTGCGCTGGGGGTTTCGACGCCGGATCAATCGCTCTCCTGCCACACGGTCAGGGAACTCCCCGAGGTTCTGCGCGCGATGGAGACCAAGGCGCCGGTGCTGATCCTCTATGGTCCCCTGGCCGATGAGGACCTGCCCCGCTGATCGCCCATATGCCGCAATTGAAACACAGATGACGCGCCAGACTCGTTGACAGCTTTGTAAGCGCTGTGTCATCTCTGAAAGACCAAAGGTTCCGACGGGTCCAAGACCCAAGGATGAAAAGGGAACACGGTGAGGTGTAGCCATCAGGCGCCAAATCCGTGACTGCCCCCGCAACTGTGAGCGGAGAGCCACCGGGCATAGCCACTGGTCCCTATCAGGACTGGGAAGGCCTCGGACCGGCATCGACCCGCGAGTCAGGAGACCTGCCGTTGGAAGACGTGGCCAGCATGGCCCAACCATAACCTATGTAATGCCGCCGGGTGAGGCGGCAAGGAGACAGAACATGCATATCGAACCCGGAATCGTAAACGGCGTCAAAATCGCCCTGTCCTATGCCACCGCCGCTGGCGCCATGGGCTTTGCTGCGAAAAAGACGATGGAAGATCTGGCCGCCTCCGGCATCGCATCCTTTGCGGCGCGTTCGGCCATTGCGACTGTCGGCGTCTTCACCTTCTTCGAAGTGCTGCCGCATTTCCCTGTGGGCGTTTCCGAGGTTCACTTCATCCTCGGCTCGACCCTGTTCCTGCTGCTGGGCGCTGCACCTGCTGCCTTCGGTCTGGCGATGGGACTTCTGATCCAGGGCGTGTTCTTTGCCCCGATCGATCTGCCGCAGTATTTCATCAACCTGACCACGCTCCTGGTGCCGCTGTTCGCGATGAAGGAACTGGCCAAGCGGATCATCGCTCCGAACACTGCCTATGTTGATCTGAAGTATTCTCAGGCGCTGGCGCTGTCGACCGCCTATCAGGCAGGCGTTGTCGGCTGGGTCGCTTTCTGGGCCTTCTACGGTCAGGGCATTGGCGCCGAAACCATGGCTTCGGTCTTTACCTTTGGTGCAGCTTACATGACCGTCATCCTGATCGAACCGCTGGCCGATCTGGCCGTTCTGGCCGCCGCCAAAAGCCTGCGCGGACTTGAGCGCAGCGGTCTGGTCACGCCCCGCCTTTATGCGGCTGCGTAAGCCTTTCGCCGACATCTGAAGTTTCACATAGCGCGGCCCCGTTTCGGGGCCGTGTTTCTTTTCCAAAGGCGCCTGACATGATTGATCTCACCCTTGTTGGCATTGGCACCGGCAATCCCCAGCATCTGACCCTGCAGGCGGTCGAAGCCCTGAACGGGCTGGATCTAATCCTCATCCCCAACAAGGGCGCCGGCAAGGACGATCTGGCCGGTCTGCGCCGCGACATCTGCAACCGGATGATCAAATCGCCGGGGCCAGAGATCGTCGAATTCGACCTGCCACAACGCGATCCCGCGACACCAAGCTACCGGCAGCGGGTGGACGACTGGCACGATGCCATTGCCGAGGTCTGGCAAGAGACCATCGATCAGCACCTGCCCCGGGGCGGCAAGGTCGGCTTTCTGGTCTGGGGCGATCCATCCCTTTACGACAGCACCATGCGCATCGCCGCGCGGCTGCAGGCCCGGACCGAGGTTTCCCTGCGCGTCATTCCCGGCATCACCTCGATCCAGGCGCTGACGGCCAGCCATGCCATCCCCCTCAATGAGATCGGCGCTCCCGTCACCATCACCACTGGCCGCCAGCTGCGTGAGACGGGCTGGCCAGACAGTGCCGATACGCTTGTCATCATGCTGGACGGCGACTGCAGTTTTCAGTCCATAGCCCCCGAAGGCGTTCAGATCTGGTGGTCCGCCTATGCCGGAATGGAGAATGAAATCTCCATCTCCGGCGCGCTGCGCGAAACTGCGGATGAGATCATCGAGACCCGTGCCAAAGCGCGCGCGGAGCATGGCTGGATCATGGATATCTACATCCTGCGCCGCCCCGCGCGGGCCTGATCAACTGCCCTATTTCAGCGCGCTGACGATACCCTCACAGGCCTGCACGGCATCCAGCCCAAAGGCCGGAATCAGATAGTCAGGCCAGCTCGACAGTTTCACGATCACCACATCGGCGCTGCGGTCGATAAAGATCAGCTGCCCGAACACGCCCCGGGCCATGAACACGCCGCGCCGGGGGTCGTGCACCCACCAGAACCGCCGATAGGCGCCTTGCGGTGACAGCACGTCATAGGGCGCGCCGAATTTTGAGGGGTCCGCGCCCGCGCAAATGCCATCAATCCAAGCTTCGGGTACGATCTGGTGACCGTGGGCCCGGCCGCCATTCAGCACCATGTGTCCGAACCGGGCATAGTCCCGCAGGCTCGCGTTGAAACCGCCATCGGCCAGCGCGGTGCCCGCATCATCCACAGTAAAGAACCCATCCTGTTCGCAGCCAAGCCTGCGCCAGATCCGATCGGACAGGAGCACGGACAGATCCGTACCGCTGACCCGTTCCAGCGCCCAGGCGATGACATCGGTTTCAATCGAACGGTAGGAAAAGCTCAGCCCATGCGCCCGTTCCTGCGGCAGGGAGAGGATCACATCGCGTATGGTCGGCTTGATCTCCCCGTCCCGTACCGGGCGCCAGCCCGAGGCGATATCGACCCGGGTCATGTCGCTGCCCGGCAGCCCGTAGTCCTCAGAGAACCGCGCACCGGACAGCATGTCCAGCGCCTGATCCACTGTACAGCCTGCATAGCCGGTGCCTGCCAGTTCCGGCACGATCTCCTCCAGAGGGGCAGCCAGATCCAGAAGCCCCTCACCATGCAGGATCCCGGCGAGGATGCCGATCACGGATTTGGAGACCGACTGCCCCAGATGCGCCGCCTCGGCGTGAAAATCATTGGCGTAGAACTCGCTGACGATGGCGCCGCTTTTCAGCACCAGAAACCCGTCGGTGTAGCTTTGCCACAGCCAATCGCCGACCGACTGGCGGCTGCCTTCGCTGGTGGCAAAACAGACCTCTGACAGATCCTGCAGCGCCGTTGGCAGCGGCACAGCCGCGCCGGGTCCGCTGCGCACATCCGCCGTGGGAAACAGGCGCCGCATGTTCTGGAAGGACCAGCGATTGAAGGGCGCCAGATCCCAGTTTTCCAGCGTCGGCCGTTTTTCCGGCGGCGGTGGGAAACCCTGCATGATGCCGATTTCCCGCGCCGTTTTCGGCTTCAGACTGTCTGCTGTCCGGTGCATTGGGCACGCTCCCGCATGGCAGCCCAGCGCCTGGACTGCGGTCAAAATTCCGGTGATGGCCGCGTGGGCCACCACCCTTCTGTTTGGCTGAGTTACTGCTTCAGGCGGGTCCAGACCTTGTTGTACATCGCCACAACATCCTGATCGCAGGGTTTGACGAAGTCCGGCACCGGGGCGCCTTCAGGCATCACGATCTCCGGCGCCTCCAGCATTTCTGCGTCCATGAATTCCTCGGAGCCGATGACGCCGTTGGCATAGCGGGCAAAGTTGGAGGTCATCGCCGCGTTTTCAGGCTCCATCATGAAATTCACGAACAGCTTGGCGTTCTCCATGTTGGGGGCATCCGCCAGCACCGCGACGTTGTCCATCCAGCCGGTGAAACCTTCCTTAGGATAGGCGTATTTCAGCGTCGGGCGATCTGCGCGGGCGCGCATCGCGGCGCCGTTCCAGCTTTGCGACAGGTCGACATCCTTCGAGGTCAGCTTTTCGATCACCGCGTAATCCATGGTGCGCCAGTCTTCCTTGGCCTTGAGCAAGAGTGCCAGCAGCTCTTTCATCTGGGCGGGGTCGGAATTGCAGCGCGGGTAATCAAGATAGCGCAGTCCGGCGTTGATCACATCGTTCATGTCGTTGAGCATATTGATGCGGCCCTTCAGCTCTTCGGGCGGGTTGAACACGACCTCAAGCGTGTCGATGTCACCGCCGTAGACCGCACTGTCGACGGTAAAACTGGTGGTACCCCACTGATAGGGTACTGAGTATTTGCGGCCCGGATCCCAGTAGACATCGACCCAGTTCGGATCGAGGTTCTTGAAGTTCTCCATCTCGGAGGCGTTAATTTCGGCCAGCAGCCCCTCGCCCACCATGATGGCGACCATATAGTCGCCGGGGACCACGATGTCGTACCCGCTGCCGCCTTCCTTGACCTTGGCCAGCATGGTCTCATTGCTGTCATAGCCATCCAGCGTGACCTCGATGTCATACTGCTTTTCGAATTTCTCGATCATCTCGGGGTTGGTGTAATTGCCCCAGTTGTAGATGTTCAGCGTGCCTTCAGCGTTAGCTGCAGCCGCACTGAGGGCGATGACGGAGGTAAGCCCCGCCTTAAGGATCGTCAGTTTCATGGATCTTCCTCTTGTTGGTTGGTGGGTCCCGTCTGGTGCGGGCTTCTGGTTATTTTCGTTTGCGTTGCAGGGCGAAGGTCAGCGCGACCATGGCCACGGTCAGCAGGATCAGAATGGTGGAGACCGCGTTGACCTCGGGCGTCACGCCGCGCCGGATCTGGCCCAGGATGTAGATCGGCAGGGTGGTTTCCCCGGGACCGGCGATCAGCAGGGTGATGATCACGTCATCCAGCGAGACCACGAAGGCCAGCATTGCACCGGCCAGAATGCCCGGCATCAGCAGCGGCAGGGTGACATGGCGGAAGGTCTGCCAGGGCGTTGCATAAAGATCGGCGGCGGCGGTCTCGAAGGTTTCGGACATATCGGCAAGACGGGCGCGCACCGGGATAAAGGCAAAGGGAATACAGAACACCGTATGCGCCAGGATGAGCCAGCCCAGCCCGGTGATCCCTGTCAGCTGCCGCAGGATCGAAAAGAACGACAGGGTGGCAATGGCGGTGACGATTTCCGGGATCATCAGCGGCTGATTGATCAGCGCAATCGCCGCTGCGCGCCCGCGATAATTCCCGCCTCGCGTTGTCGCCAGCGCCGCCATCGTTGCAACGACCGTGGCGATGGTGGTGGCCGTCAGTGCCACCCGGATCGAAATCCAGGCCGCGTTGCGGATGTCGTCATTCTCCAGCGCCTTGGCGTACCACTTGAGGCTCGCCTCGGTCCAGACGACGACCGAGCGGTTGTCGTTGAAAGAGAACAGGACCAGCACGGCGATCGGCGCATAAAGCAGCAGCAGAACCAGCCATGAAAGCGCCGTGAACAGGGGCTGACGCCGCAACTCATGCGTCTCGCTGTTGCGCCACGGCATGCCAAGCCTCTTGCGGGCCAGATCATCCATGGGCCTTCTCCTTCTCGGCGCCTGCCCGGAGCGATACCAGAAGCGCGATCAGCACTACCGACATCAGGATCAGCGCCGCCGCCGAACCGAAGGGCCAGTTGCGCCCGGATCCGAACTGCATGGCAATCAGGTTGCCGATCATCAGCTTCTTACCACCGCCCAACAGCTCGGGCGTGATATAGGCGCCCAGCGCGGGGATCAGCACCAGCGCGCATCCGGCCACAATACCCGGGCGGCTGATCGGAATGACGATATGGCGGAACACCTGCACGCGGGAGGCATAAAGGTCGTGTCCCGCCTCCAGCAGGGAAAAGTCGAACTTCTCCAGCGAGGCATAGATCGGCAGGATCATGAAGGGCAGATAGCTGTAGACCAGCCCGGCCAAGACCGCCCCATCGGTATAAAGCATCTCGATGGGCGCGCTGATCAGCCCCAGTTTCATCAGCGCAAGGTTCAAAAACCCTTCGTCGCGCACGATCAGCAGCATGGAATAGGTACGGATCAGAAGGTTGGTCCAGAACGGCAGGGTAATGGCAAAAAGCCAGAGATTGCGCTGTTCGGGTGGGCGGGCCGCGATGAAATAAGCCACCGGAAAGCCGAGGATCAAAGTGCCGATCATCGCGCATAGCGCCAGCCCGAAAGAGCGGCCAAAGATCTGCAGATAGGCGCTGTTGAAACTCAGCGTGTCATCAAAAATGTCGCGCTCGAACAGGAACTGTACATAGGCATCGGTCGAGAACACCCATTCGACGCCGCCATAGGTACCCGGCTCCAGCAAGGAATAGACCAGCGCGATCGACAGGGGCGCCAGACCAAACACACCGATGATCACGAGCGCAGGCAAGAGCAGGAACAACCGAACCCGCCGGACTGTCCGGCTACGAGCCGCAACGGCCTGCTGCAAATTCTGCGCCGTGGGCGAAGTTTGTTGCATCCCCTGCCCCATCAGTCTGCCAGCACATGCAGCATGGAGGTCTCCGGGATCAGCCCGATCTCGCTGCCCGCCGGGCTGGGCTCTGCCACCTGCACCTGAATCTCGGTGCCGTTCTGAAGCCGCACCAGCATTTGCGAACCGGCTCCGAAATAACTGCTGTCAAGCACGGTTCCGCGCAGCACAGCCGCCACATCGGACGCGGCGCAAACGGTAAGGGTTTCGGGGCGCAACGCCACGTGAACCACGCCGGGCGACAAGGTGGTGCTGGCCGCATTGGCAAGCACAGGCTCCCCGCCGAAAAAGCTGATCCGCGCCTGCCCCCCGTCATAGCCAAGGAGGTCCGCCGCCACGATATTGGTGTCGCCGATGAAATCCGCGACGAACCGGCTTTGCGGCGCGGTGTAGATCTGCTGCGGGGTGCCCACCTGCTGCACGCGGCCTGCGGACATGACCGCGATCTGATCGGACATCGCCAGCGCTTCGCCCTGATCATGGGTGACAAAAACAAAGGTGATACCGGTTTCGCTTTGCAGGCGCTTCAGCTCGCTTTGCATGCCCTTGCGCAGCTTCAGATCCAGCGCCGACAGCGGCTCATCCAGCAGCAGCACCTTGGGACGCGGCGCGAGCGCGCGCGCCAGCGCCACCCGCTGCTGCTGCCCGCCAGACAGCTGGTCCACCCGGCGTACGGCGAACTCGCCCATTTGCACCAGATTCAGCATGTCATCGATGGTGGCAGCGATTTCCGCCTTCGGGCGGTTCAGCATTTCCAACCCGAACCCGATATTGCGAGCCACGGTCATATGCGGAAACAAGGCGTAATTCTGGAACACGGTGTTCACCGGACGCTTGTGCGGCGGCAGATGGCCGATCTCCTGCCCATCCAGTGCGATCTCGCCTTCGCTGGGCAGTTCAAACCCGGCAATCAGCCGCAGCAGCGTGGTCTTGCCGCAGCCCGATGGTCCCAACAGGGTGAAAAAGCTGCCCTCCGGCACATCCAGCGACACGGTTTCAAGCGCCGTCACAGCAGAGGCGCCGATGCCGAACCGTTTTGTCACTTCTCTCACGTTGATCATAATCTGTTCCGGCACGTTCCTGTTGGCAGTCTGTCCGGTCAGACTAAAGCCCCAAATGCAATGGGGAAATACCTCCAGGAGGGGGTGTCGGCCCTACCCCCAAAGGGGTAGGCACACATCAGGTCACCGATTGCAGAAAGATCGAAAACAAGGCGGATTGCGAGGAAATCCCCAATTTTCGGTAGATGTTCTTGCGGTGCACCTTCACCGTTGCGGGCGACAGATCCAGCAACAGCGCAATCGACTGGCTGGAATGCCCGCGCAGCAGATGCTGTACGATCTCAATTTCGCGGCAGGTCAATCCTTCGCAGACCTGCTCGATCATGCTCTCAAGGCTGACGCTGCCGCTCGACGCCTCGCCGCTGCTCTGCGGACGCCGGTGAAAATGCTGCTCGCACAAGGCCGAGATCACCGGATGTATATTGCGCAGCCGTGCCAGATCCCGCTTGGAAAACCGCATCTCCCCCGTCAGCCGCCCGAGGGAGAGGAACAAGGTGCTCTCCGGCAGGGTGACGAACACCGCCATCTCGTCCTTCAGCCGCACGGACCGGTAATAGATGCTGAAATAATCGGTCTGGGAAAACCGATCCGGCGCCACCTGATCCAGCACCATGACCGGATCATATTTGCCGCTGATGTAACTCACCACAAAGGGATCCAGCAGCCAGGCCCGGTCCAGCCAGCGGTCCACCACGACCGAGCGCCGCTCCTGCCGCACATTGTCGTAGATATGTTCGGGCAGCCTGCTGGGGCTGAGCCGACTGACAAAGGCCCCGCGAAACGGCGTTGCTATGCGCATGAAATCCAACAACGCGGGCAGGAAATCCGGCGTTCCGATGGACCGGATCGCGCTGGCGAGTTCATCGGACGTGGCTGCGGATTGGGTCATCTCTACCGATCTGGCTCTTTGTGGCAGGTTTATCCGGGCAGCGTTTTACAGCCACTCCCGGAGCAGTCTGCCCTGTTATAGGGCGCCCCGTCCACACTGACGATGAGACCTTCGGCCACTGCACCGGGCGCAGCCAGTGCGGTGCCGGGAATGCGCGCATAAAAACAGATCGATGCCGCGTTCCGGCGCACTTCCGTGCGCAATGCGGTCCCAAAAACGCTTGTACATGCGTGAAAATCTGCATACGAAACATGGTGTTGAAACGCGCTGTTTGAGGTTGGTCTGGGGGTCGCTCTGTTCAGGCCCCAAAGCCCGCTTCACACTCGGCGCCGGATGCGGGCGTGATGGAATGGTAGACATATCAGACTTAAAATCTGAAGGGCGTATGCCCGTGTGGGTTCGAGTCCCACCGCCCGCACCAAAAATCCGCAATTTGCAAAAGTTACGCCAAATATTTAGGGTCTGTGGACATTCATCGTGAGGCGATGATGGCAGCCGCGAGATGCCAATTGGCGGCGTAGCTGGACGTTGTCTTTTCGTAGCGGGTCGCTATGGCTCTGAATTCCTTGATCTTTGCGAAG
>NZ_JBDOQR010000057.1:0-29942 GCF_039839315.1 Phaeobacter sp. CAU 1743
CGAAGGATTGGGAAAAATCCATCGCCAGCGCGGCAGCTTGGGTCACAATCGCACACATCCGCCGCGTCACGCGGATGCTCGCAAGACAATGAATTCACTCGAAAAGTTTTGAATCAGACTCTAAGGCGCAGACTTGGAAGCTCCCCTTCGCAAGGTCAATCGCCAGCATGCTGATATTTGTCGTCATCGGTGTGCCCTCCGTTCGGTTCCAATGGAACCATCATGGCATATGAGATGCCGTTGGTGGGGACATCCACCGCATCAGTTCATTGGCACCGAGGATCACCATACCGGTTACGAATCCAATCGAGCGCCTGAACGGCGAGATCAAGCTGCGCACCGATGTCGTCGGGGTTCGTCGGGAAAACAGCGCCCCACGCTGTTTTCTGTTCCTCCTTACTTCCCAACGAGGCATCCATACGCCGTCTCGTCGGCGCCATCCTGATGGCACAGACCGAGGAATGGACCGTCCAGCGCGGCAGGTATATGACGCTGGAAACGCTCGCTCCTGTCTGAGATGATGTCGTGGTCAGCCTGCCTGCAGCGCAGCGCGACTGACAAGCTCGGCCCGCCGGTCAGCGCGAGGCCCGTCGTGAGCTACACCATCAGTAGGGACATCATCATCGTTTTCCGGCGCGTTGGCGTGGATACTGACGGACGAAGACCCGTTACCGAAGTCCTGAGCCTAATCGTCATCCGGAAATTCATGCAAGAGGCGAAGCGGGCGTGGTGCGGTTTGGTGTCGACATGGCCTTCGGAACAACTTGAGGGCGGCGGTGTCAGGACTACCCGGACGGGTCAGATCAGGTCCATGGTCGTTCGCGCCAATTGGAACCCCCAGTCCGATGGCCCGACGTACAGCTCGGCCTCGCACTGGAGGTGACGATAGTCCGCCGCGTATGTGAAGATCACGTCCATCGCCGCGCCGCCGAACGTCTGGGCAAAGGAATGCGCCATGGCATGAGCCATGACCCGGGCGGCCAGATCCCGTTTTGCCTGCGCGGCGTCGTCGTCGAGACGCCGGGTGATGATGCGATGGCCCTTTTCCGAAAGCGTAAGAACTCTGGCTCCCCAGATGATGTCGCAGTCACTCTTTTGGGCCCAATGAAGGTGCAGCCTCTGGAGGCTGTGGTCGATTTTGATATCCAACGTGGCTGGTGATGGATTTGGGAGCGTTGCGAGACCCTGTCTGAGCCGCGCGATCGTGGGATTTTCGAGCCTTAAAGGTTGGTCGGTTTGCGTCGTTTCGAATTCAGCCATGATTTTGCGCAGCCCTGCCAGACGCGCGAGATTGAGCGATCTGGCGAGGTCAGTGTTCTGATCAAGGCTGCCGGGGCACCAGTCCAGCGTCGGAATGACCGAATTCCGCGTTTTTATGTGCGGCGGTAGAACCGGCACCGACGACTCGAGGCTGTCGGCAATGAACGTCAAGACTTCGGCTTGCAGTTTCGCCGCCTCGTTCGTGTCCCAGATCCACGCCGCACCCGTTTCGATCTGGAAAGCCAGCGCGAGGGGCTCGAAACGGAGTTTGCCTATTTCATTCCCGTCGCTCTGTGACACGTGAACCGTCCGAGGTCTGAGGTTCTGGATCCAAGCGAACGGGACAAGACGCGACCAGGTCTCGCGGTCCTCGCCCGATGGCGGTCGTGTGCGGACCGGCGTGTTGGGCGGCAAGGACAGGGTTTGCTCTGGATTGGGGAAGTCTGCGAGCGTGATCATGGCTGGCCCATCAACAATTGCCGCTTTTGCCGTTCGGTCAGGTCTCCGGTTACCGTATAGCCGGTCTGGGCCTGCCATGCGCTGATGGCGGCACGGGTTCTCGGGCCAGTGATCCCGTCGATTTTGGCCCCGTAGTGACCAAGATCGGCCAGAGCTTTCTGGACGGTCTTCAACTCGTCCTGCGCCAGCTGAAGGGCGGTCGTGTTGTCCAGACCCGCCAACACATTCGTGGGCGGCGTGGGCGTCGGGGCAGCAGGGGACGACGGGGCGAGAACCGCAGGCGCAGCCACCGGCGGCCGGCTCTTCGGACGGAGCGGGTCGGTCACGGTCTGCGGGTGGTGGGGCACCGCGCGGTTTGCGTCGAGGAACGGCCCGAGGAGCGGCGGCAGAGACGTAGACTGCCCGGCGGTTTTGCTGATCGCACGATCTACGTCGATCCGGAAAAGCGCGCGCGCGCCTGCAAGGATGACCTCCCGGCCCGCGGTCGACGCGATCATGCCTCTGGACGGCAATGCGGAACCGGAGGGCGCGGTCAGTCCATGCCCGTCCTGATCCCGGATCTGCACGGTGTCGCCGGTGGCCGTGATCAGCAGCTGTGGCGCGATGGATGCGGGCTCGGACGCGCGAAAGCGGCCGCGATTGCGGATATCGACGGGGATGGTCGAGACAAGGGTGTCGTCCAACGCGTCGCAGGGAACAAGGAATTGCACGCGGTCCTCGCCCATTTGTACGGTGGCCTGAACCGCATTCCCCGTCACGGCATCGACACGCAGGATATCGCCTCCATCAGCCAGACGCCCCGGCAGGTCCGCAAGGGCGGCACAGGAAGGATCGCTGGCTTCGCCAACCGCAACCGGCCCCGCCTTGGTCAACAGAACCGGGTTGCCCTGACCGTCGCGAGCAAGGAAACCCGGTTCGGCACTGGCATGGATGTCTTCCGGCCCGGATGGCCCTGATACGAGGACGCCGGTGCGGGTCGGTGCGTACAGGCGACCATCTTCGGCATGTCGCATCGGAGCAGCCAGCACGAACAGATCGTCAAAGCGCCCTTCGGACAGGTGGCGGTTCATTGGAATGCCGTTCCGCGACAGCCCGTTTGCTTCGGCACCGGTTCGGCTGACATACCAGCTCCAGACGCGATCCGCGCCGCGCCAGTCCCGGCAGCGGGATTGGCGAGAGATCGCTCCGCCGCTGGTCATGGCAATTGTCTGAGTGCCTTCGGCACAGAGGACTGGCGCGCCGTCGATGAAATCATGCCGCAGCGCGGTTGCCTGCCTTGGGTTCGCCTCGGGGGCGGCGCGGATTGCGCTGTCCACGTCCAGCGCGTCGGCCGAGTGCCGCCACCAGCCATCCGCCTGCGTCACGAGCTCGATCATGCCGTTAAATGGCGCGGCCAACCCGGCGTAGTCATCCACCGACATACGGCCTCCGGACAGGACCACGTCTTCGTCCTTGAAGGTGATCGCCAACTTTGCGGCGGTCGGCCCGGCGGCCTGCCTTTCCCATTGCCAGATCGGCGTATCAATGAGGACCCGGTCGTCGTTCACATGCGCAGTCGTGGCTTTGAAGGCTCCGGCGTCAGTCATCGCGATTGGGTTGCCCTTGTATGCCTTTCCGTCCTCGCAGAACAGCGTGACCGGCTTGCCCGGCTCTTCCGGGACGGACTGGATGGTGCCGTCATGCGCTTCGACGAGGCGGGCATGGCAGGCCGCGAAGCCGTCCCGATCAACCAGTGTGCGCAGGATTATCGCATCCGGATCGAGCCTGCGCACCCCAGTGTCCCACGAAAAGACGCCCGCCGGGGTGTAGATCTGCAAACCTTCCTCACGGTTGCCGATGGCCATGGCGTCATCAATGGCAAAGCGCCCGTTGCGTGCGCGGACCTCACGCCAGAGATCGTCCTGCCATCGATAATCAAGCTGGAGCCGCCTTTGGTGAAGCGTCATGCGCAGGCGTTTGGCTTCCCACGGAACGGCTCCGGCCGTACGCGCGGCGACGGCCTCGGCCTCAGGCTCTGGTTCCCAGGTCCCGCCGTTCCAGCGCCAAGCCCGGTCACCCCCGACGTACAGCCCCGAAGCCAAGGTATCGCCGCGCCCAAGCTGTGCGGTGTCCGACTGGCAATGAAGCCCTGTTGCCCCAGTGACCGGTGTCAGCTGGGTGGGGATGCCGTTTGTCACGAGGGACACGATGTCGTGGCCGGACCACAACTCGGCTTGGGTCCCAAAGCAGCTGATCCGGGCGCGGATCTGGTCATGCGGGAAGGAACCGGCGCTGATCTTGGGGACCGCGATCAAACGGCTACCGGACGCGTCCAGATAGGTGCCGTCGACCGCGCCGTCGGTCTTCCACCAGTGCCACAGAGAGGACTGCATCAGGGCACGGCGTTCGAGCGACAGGGGGGCGTCGGCACATGGCACCGGGTCCGCCGTGCCAGAGGCGAGCTCGAAACACGTCGCGCCAGCTTCGGCGATCAACCGATCGGGGTTGCTGTCGGGCCTGCCAACCCGGCTGAATGGCAAAGGAGAGCCAGACGCATCGGTCCCGCTGTACAGCCCATCATTACGGAAGGCTCCGGGGCCGGACTGGAGCCTGCGCAAACCGAAATCCGTCGCCAGCAGCAGAACGTCTCCTTCGGCGGACATGCCTCTGACGGTATCGAAGGGCATCTGTCTGCCGCGCCGCCACGAAAAGGTCTTGTATCGCTCCCGCCCGTCCCTGTCCCTTGCTTTCGCCTCGAACAGCCCGTCCGCTCCGGCAAACGACACCCGCAATTCGCCGGTTTCGACGGCTGTCCGGTTCTCCCACGGGGTCTCGTCCGCGGCAGGCGCGCGCCACAGGCGGGCGGCTCTGTCCCACACCACGCGACCGCCATCCGTTTCCGCCCAAATCACGGACCGGCCCGGGGAAACCCCGAGAGAGTCGAGCCGTGTCGTTCCGGGATCGGCGGCGACCGGCGGCGCGCCGTCGATCAGCGAGGCAAGTGTCGGAAGACCCGCGTGGGTTCCCGCACCGGTGATCACCACCGGCCCGGCTTCGTTCGCGGCAAGTGCCACCAGCCGGTCGGCGTCGAAGGCCAGACCTCGCCGGGCCGTCTTCCAGGCGTCCTCGGGCGTCTCGGGGGCGATCGAGGTCACACCGGTCCTGCGAAGCCAGAGCCTGCCGTTTTCCGTCACCAGCGTTTCGGTGAACCGCGGCGGATCGGAAGCTTGCCAGCCGACGCCGCTCAGGCTCTGCCAGCCAGAGGGCGTCGCGGCCATGACGACGGGTCCGTCCAGATCGACGGCGCTTGTGCCATCGGGAACGTACTGCCCGTCCTCGAACACAAGAGCGGGCACCAGACCCAGCGGCCCCAGGGTTGCGACACGGGCTTCCACCACCGTGACATCCTCGCGGATATCGTGAACGAAGCCCCGCGCGGCGAAATCCGGCATCGGACGACCGGACACTTGATAGGTTGCCTCCAGCCCGCCGCCGCGAAGGGTCTCTTTCAGGCCCAGCGCTCCGTGGGAGAGACCGAGGACATTCGTGTCGGAGGACCGCTGCCCGGTGACGGCATCCATCCCGCCCTCGGCAAACAGGAAACGACGGTGGGCCAACCCCACAGCATCGGGCAATGGGGCGATACTGACCGGTTGCAAGCCCGCGCCTTGCACGAAATGCCAAAGCCCGTGCGCGTTGATCAGGGCAATACGGTCCCGGCCTACCAAGGCCGTCCGACCCGGAGCATCTGGCAGGAAGGACCCCTTCGCGATCGCCTGTCCGGGGGACATGGCGTGGTCCTGACCAAACAAGACCTGCGAACGCTCTCTGTCCCACGACACCCAGGGGGTTTCATACGGCGGGATCGGGAGAGGACGGCCTCCGCTGATGGTTTGGCCGGGTTTTTCATTGCCGGTTCTGACAAAAAACGCGTCGTCCGGGTCGAGGTCGAGCGAGGGCGGGGCCAGCCAGAATTGCCCGTCTATGCGGGTGACGAGCCGCGTGAGGTCTTCGAGTGTGGCTTGATCGGTTGTGGACACTCTCAGACGGTCGGACCAAGGGTCTGCTTTCGACGTCTTGCCGCTGGCGGGATCGACCTCATAAATCGCCTTGGTCGTCAAAATCCGCGTGGTCTGGCCATTGGATGCATCGGCAAGCAAGACCTCGTCGCGTGCCAGCGCAAGATCGGTTTGCAGATAATGCCTGCATTCCGGCGCTTTCCACGTTTTGCCAAGCCCCCAGCGTTTGGCCAATGTCAGCGCCATGTCTAACGGCGCGCAGGGCGCGTCCCATTCCGCGGTGATTTGCCCATTGGCCGCCTGCGACCAGAGCACCGAAACAGTCGATCTGCCCTGCCGTTCGAATTTTCCGGGGGCGATCTTGACCGGATCCGGGACAAAGGCTTCGGTCACGGGGGCAGATGGTGTCCCATTGATCGTGACGACCCGCCCGTCGGGCGCCAATCCCCATATCCCTCCGTCGGTGGCCATGGTTGCCGCGTGCAGGTCGGCCCCGCTCTTTTTCGGAACCTGCAACGTGGTGTCGCCGACCTCAAGCAGCAGAAGTCCGTCCGGCGTGGTGACGCCCATGTGGGTGCTGCTGCGTACAATGTCAAAAGCCGACGCGGCAATCTGCTGCCAGACGCCCTTCGTTTCGCGAAACAGCCCACGCCCCGGCGCTTCCCAGAAATACGTTTGTCTGGCGAAGGAGAACAGTCGGCTCTTGTCGGTGATCTCTGCATCGAAGGCCATGTCCGATTGCCGGTTCTCGCCGTCGATCCGGACGAGGCGGTCGGGCAAAAGCAGGAACCGGTCGCTTTGACCGATGCCTGCGGCTGCGCGCATCGCATCGGGTTCGACGCGAAACGGAGGCCGTGTCCTAGGGTCACAGGTTTGCGTGGCATCAAGGCCCGGCTCGATCCTGCATTCGTAAAGCACCAGAGCTTCGTCGATGCGCCACAAGCGATCAGACGCGAGGTGCCAGCTTTTGTCCTTGGCGGGACTGTAGCTCCATGACACGCTTTCGAGAGGAGCCTGCTTTTGCCTCTGGGCAAGCGTCCTGTCGATGACGTGAATGCGGGTCGGTTGCGCGCGCGGTCCTTCGATCAGGACCAGATCATTTGCCTTGCGGACGAAACCGAGGGTTCGGACTTCTTGCGGTTCGGGCAAAGCAATCCGGGCGATGGGGTCGCGCCCGGTGGGAGAGAAGAGTTCGAGATCTCGGCGGCCCAGAAACGCGTTGAATGCCGGAGCCATGGCCATGTCCACGAGGGCTTTTGGGTCCTGCTGCGGCCTTGGCAAGACCGGCAAATCCAATCGGCGCAAGGGGATCGCGTCACCGTCCAGAAAGCCGCCATAGCCAATGCCCTTGTCATCCCAGACGGTTACGCCCAGGGTGTCCGCTGCATCTAACGTGAGGTCGATCTCGGCAACATGGGATGGCCGGCCCTTGAAAGCGGTCGTGCGCCAGAGGCGATTGCGGAGATCATAGTGCCAGACCGCGTCGGGGGCGAGCATTGTAAATCCGTTGTCCCGACTGTACGCCCGCCGGAGGTCGGTGCTTTGCGGCGCTGCATTCGGGGGAAGCTTAAGCGTAGCCTCGACCCCGTCCCACCGGCGCAGACGCCCGCCAGTATCGAGCAAGAAAACCTGCCCGCCGGTCCGGTCCAGCTTGATCTTGGCGGCCTTCAGCGTCACGCCCCAATCCAGATCCTGAGGGGAGGCGTCACAGCTTTGAGGGGTCGGAATGGCCGCGAGCGGGATCGCTTGCATCAGGTCGTCGTCGATCAACACCAGATTGCCGTGCAGGATCGCCAGCTGGGCAGTGTCAGAAACCCCGCGTTCCGTAAGCGTCAACCAACGGCGGAACCGGGGATTGTAGATCGCCAGGCCGTTGGTCGTGGCAACGAACACCCGCTGATCCGGCAAGAGCAGCGCATCGACCAGTGTTCCTCCCGGAGCTTCTCTTCCGCGGAAGCGACACTCGACCTTGCCTTCGCGCGACACGGCATAACGGCGCCCGTCCTCTTCGGCCATGTAGACCAATCCGTTGCCGGTCATTCCGGCAGAGAGGACACGCTCGCCCTTTCCCGAAAAAAGGGTGTCTCCCAGCATCAGGCGGTCGTTGGAAAGCCACACCGGACCGTTGCTGCCAGCACCCAGAATGCGGACGGACCCGCGCCCACTGGCAAAGGTCGGCCCCATGCGCCTGTCTTGCGGCAGGTAGGTCATGACCTTGCCGTTCCCGCCGAAATACACGCGATCGCCAAGGGCATAGGCGTCTTCGATTGTGTCGCTGGACAAATCGGCGCCCGCGACGCTTCCGGTGACCGGTTGCCACCCCTGGTCATCCTTCACCGCCGTAACGATCCCATCCGGAGACAAGGCGATGACCGCCCCTCCGCCCAAGGCGAGATCGGCGATCCCTTCATCCGGGCCTGCGTACAGATCTGACCAGCCGCGCGCGCGTGGATCGTATCGGGCTATGTTACGACCGTCCGAAAAGGTCAACACGCCGCCCTCGCTTGCGGCCGTACTGGGTATGAACCCGCTCGGAGCCTCCTGACCGGTCAGGGCGACAGGAGCACGTCCACCACCGCTTTCAAGCCGCCACGGCCTTCCACGCCGATCTGTAATCCACAGGTTTGGACCATCGGCAGACACATCGCCGATGCCCGGACCGGGCGATGTGCGTTCTTCGAAAGTCAAGGTGCGGGTCGGCCATTCGCCTTGCATGCCGCCTTCGAAAATCCGCCCGGTCGCAAAATCGATCAGCCAAAGGGTGCGGTCCGAAGCCCGTAGTTCAAGCCGGGAACGGGACACGTTCGGTGGCAGGTCCAAAGCGATGGTCTGGAAACGCCGCTGAGCAGGGTCATGCAGGATCACCTCGTCGTTTCGCAAACCGATGAGCGTGTCTTTCCAGAAAGTGGCTGCGGTTATGCCATCCAGACCCGGAAGAGCCGAATCCGAAGGAAACAGGGGCTCGGACCCCGATGAGGCCAGATCCACCACGGTCCCTTTTGCCAGCAAGCCAAACACTGTCGCGCCGGATCCGGGAAGGATCTGACGGACCTTGGCGGGAGCCTCCTTGCGCCAGATGACCGAACCGCCCTGAACCTTTCCGACTTCGGATCCTGCGGAATACAGGATTGTGCTCCCGTTTGCCCCGGCATGAAACGTGTCCACGGCCGCGTCCACAAGCATTGACCAGTGACGCTGCTTCGGATCGTAGACGTGGATACCCGCTTTCCCGAGTACCACGAATTTGCCGTTCTGCAAAGCGGCGTGATCCACCGTCGTGTTGGACAGGTCGGGGCTGACGCTGTCCTCTCCGACGAGCGTCTCGACAGAGCCGGGCGCGCGCGCGGATTGGATCGTCAGGCACGACGCACCGCGGTCGCAGGGTTTGGACGTCAGGATGAGCACCTTGCCCAGTGTATCGACCTCCAGGTCCAAGACGTCGCCTTCGACGCCTGCAACCGAACGACGGGTGACCGGATGCCCGGGGTCGATCACCTCCAGACCACCGCTGCCGCCGATCCAGAATAGATCGGCCGCGAAAACCAGATGCTCGGGGCGCGTGACAGCCCCGGTCTGCGCGACCGAAGACCACGTGCCGTCGGTCTGATCGAACAGACCGACGGCGTCGTCTTCGGTCATGGCCAGAACCCAGCGCCCGTCGTCGGACACGGCCCAGACCGAGATTGCGTCCTGCTCGACGGGCGTGCCATCCTGGCGTTCCCACCGGCTGTCGGACAGGACAACATCCCACCGGCCACCGCGTCGCCGCGCCAAACCGCCCTGATCGGTGACAGCGAAAAGCGTCGAAGGCGTCTGGCAGTCCGAGACATTAGAACAGTCAGCCGACAGGAAAGACAGTCCGCCCGAGAGACCGCCTGATCGGGGGAGGGTTTCTTCGGTGAACAAACCGGTCTCCATGTCGTAGGTCTGAATCGCGCCGTCCACCCGACCAACCACGGCGGTCTGTCCACTCCGGACCATGTCGACGATGGGCGCATCCGGTGTGCGATAGTCCGCGAGCTTCCTTGGGTCGTCGATCTCGGTCAGGACCGGAGGATCGAAATAGCCGCGCGTGTCGACAATGCGAGCAAGCACCCAACCGCCTGTACCAAAGGCCAGAATGGCCGCCACAAGGAAGAGCCCCAGACCGGGGTCCATGCGTTCGCGCACGCGGCTGATCCGAAGCCTTGCCCTGGCCTGCGCGGTGCGCGCCGCCTGCGCGTGGTCTTTCAAAGAGCGTGACCCAGGACCGGTGCTCATACGGCGTCTCCCGTGTAAAAGTCGCCATGGGCAAATCCTTCGCCGCGGTCCCGTTCCGAGCGCAAGCCGTCGAATGCTTCCTGAAACAAAGCTGCCGGGGCCGAGACATTGGCCGCAGCCTCTGCCGAAGCCGCCCAGAACGCGAAGGCGCAAAGATCTTCCGCTTCGGCCAAAGCGGCCACGGTCTCGGCCCTGCCGCAAAGGCGTTCGCGCGCCCAATCGTCGAAGAATGCCAGGAACGCGCCGTTACCAGTGGCAATCGTCGCACGCGCGGTCAAAACGACACGGCCCGCCAGCTCTATCACGTCACCGGTTTCACCGGCGGTCCTCAAGTCCGCCGCCCAACGCAAGGTGTCACGGATGCCCGGCAAGTCGGGCCTGGTCTGGGTGAACCGCCGAAAAGGCTCCACGCGGTCCGGGGCAATCTTTTCTATCCGGTCGGCCAGACGCTCGGCGTGGTCCATCCTGTGTTGCGGATCGAAAGCTGTCAGCCCGAGGGTGTCGATCACGGCAACAAGATCGCGCGGCCGCGACATACCGAGCCGTAGGCGCAGCTCTGTCAGGTGGCACAGGCGGGCGTAGAGCGTCGGGTCAGCCCCCGGCTTGAGGTCGCGCGCCAGAGCGAAAAGCGCGTCCTGACGCAGGTCGCCGATCAGAGTTTCGGCCAGCCCCATGCGAAGGCCGGTCCAGCCGAGAATATCGTGCCACGCCACGATCACGCCAGGTGCCCGAAAGACCAAAAGACGCAGAAGCGCAAGTTGCCCGGTCCGCACCGGGCTTTCCCAACCGACGAATTCCACAATGGCCAAGGCTGCAATGCAGGTCAGGGCCGTGGCCCAGATCAGGGCATCCGGAAACAGGGCTGTCCAGAGAGCCCCCTTCACCGGCAACCACACGGTATCGTGCAGGATGTACAGCAGCCGGGCCGGTCCGTCGGGATTGAACCAGTCAGTCTGGATTCCCTTCATGATCAGATAAAGAACCCCAAGGACAGAGCCAAGCGCCAGATACCGGGCGATCCAATTGCGTCGCCGCGTGTGGCGGACGTATCCGGCGCGAAGCAAGGTGGACCTGCCCATCGAGCCGGGTCTGTGCTGACCGCTGCTCATGGCGTGCTTCCGGGTATTTGGGTGCCGAACGTCGATGAGGCGGACTTGGCCAAACCTTGTATGAAGCGTCGAATTGGATCTTGATATTCCCACATGAGCCGGCTCAGAGCCGCGAAGAACAGCAGTATGACCAGGCTGAGCACGACGGGTTTGAACCGCCGCCAAAGGTATATCCGACGCAGGTGCCGTCGATGCTGCCGGTGCTTGTTCAAGATCGGTTGCAGGCGCAGCGCGACTTCGCCCCTCACGAGTTGAGCGGCGGCGATCACTTGCGCATAGGGCAGGCGGCTGCTCAGCGTCTCACGCAAATCCCGCACGCGGTAGGGCCGCCTGTACGGTATCGGGGGAAGCGGATCCGCCAGTTCTGCCTGCAACTCCTGAAGCGATGCGTCGAACAGTTCGGGCAGGGGGATGATGTCCGTGTTTGCCATCCTCAAAGCGACCTGAGCTTTTGTTCAAGCGTCTCTATCTTTTCGAGCTCGGCGCGGACTTTCTCTTCGGCCTGTGCCATCGCCTGATCCCCGAGTTCCAGTTCCGCAATCAGCGAGGCGACCATCGCGAACCGTTCGTCCATGAAATCCGGAGCGAGATTCGTCAGAGCCTCCCCGTCCTCATTGGCCGCTGTGGCCATGTCGCGGACGGTTGCGATCCGTGTATCCATTTCCGCAATGCGCGTCTTGACCTCGGTCAGATATCGCCGCCCCAGTCTGAGACGCTGCGTCGCGGTCTGGATCTCGGAGACGATATGCGCCAGGACCTCGTCGATCTGGGCCTGGACGGTCGACTGCGCATCGGTCCACGCCGCGCGCAGATCATCGCTGCGCGCCTGCGCCTCGGCGCGAAGAACCTCGGCGGTCTGGCCTTCATAGAGGTCCTCGGCGAGCCGGGACAATGTCTTGCGATCGGCAATGCGCGGCGAGCGCACGACCATGTAGTCGTTGATCCAACGCAGGGTCAGATGTACGGGCTGGAACCAACGCGCATCGAGAAGTTCGATCTCCATGTCTGCGCCGCTCTGTCCGGGCGGCGAAAAAAGAAATACCGGTTGTGCGCCGTCCGCGTCGAGAACCGCCGACGCATCCGCAAACAGGTTCCCCAGCAATAGGCGCAAAGTCTCGTCGAGCGTGCCTCCAAAGCTGTCGATGGCCGGTATGAGCCGCTGATGGACCGGCGTGAAAACCCACGTCTGGGTCTTTCCGGCGCGTCCCAATGCCTGCGCCGCGTGCGGATCGAGCCAATAACGGATCGGGTGATTGTCCGTCTGACCTCTCCAGAAGTGTTCCCTGAGCAGGCCTTCGAGGACCAGAATGGCAGGATCGTAAAGCAGGAAATGTGCGGGCTCGGCGCGTCCTGCGGCGTGACCGGCCGCGTAGCGCAGATCGGAATTGTGCAGGATATCGGTCGGCAGTTTCCGCAACGCATCGACAAGCGCCGGAAGCTGCGCGTCGGTGAACCGCAACAGACGCATCTGCGGCGCGGCGAGAGCGCGGAGCAAGGCGATCTGCGCTTCCCGTTCTGCGATTTCCTCACGCAGCCCTTCGATGTCCGGCTCGCCCCGCATGGCATCGGGTATGGTTTCGAGCGAGACCCGATAGCCCAACGGGAAATGCGCCGAGGTGATGTGCGCTTGCAGATCGCGTTGCGCCTGCTCGGACGGGATGGGCCGCAAAGGGGTGACCGACAGCAGGGTTTCGGACGACGTCTGCCGTGCGATCTCCTCGACCGGCGTTGCCGCCGGTTTTTCCGGAATTGCCGCGAAGCGATAGTCGCGATCACCCTGCGCCACGATGATCAGATCATGATCGTCGGGCAAAAGGCCCAGCGTTCGCATGGCGGCGAGAAGGGCGCCGACATTGGGCCGGGCCTCGCCGGGGATGGATCGGCGCCCGTCGATCCAGACTGTCCCGGAGGAGGTCTGGATCGGGGCCAGCAAATCGAAATCGCTCGGCTGTCCTGCACGTAGCCCCTCCAGTGTCGCGCCATCGTCAGGGTCGTCCGACAGGTGGACCGCGGCGAACACCGTTTCGTTCTCAAGATCGAAAACCGACAGGGACGGGCTGCGGGATCGGCGCATTGCCTGACTGACGGGATGCGCCAGATCCGGGATGTGTCCAAGGAAAACGGCCAGATGGTCCTCATACCGCAAGGCGATGTCGGGATTGGCCGGGACACCCGCTGCCACGATGCCAAGGATCATGGCTCCGGGCAGGTCGATCGTGGTGCTCATGTCCATCGGCTGCGCGGCCTGACGTGATGGGTCGTGGCTGGTGCGGTAGAAACCGGCAAGGGTCTCGCGCAAGCCCGTTACCGTTTCGCGCGGCATCATGGGCTTGCTGTTCCAATGGGGCAGAAACGGGCGCACGGAAAGGTCGTCCTCGGCGACGAAGCGCAACCCGCCGCGTTGGAAATCCGCCGCAAGAGGCGCCAGCTTGCCCATCCATTCGGTCAGGTCCTCGGCCGTCACCCACGGCAGCGGGAAGCCCTGGGAAAACCCGTATTTCGCTCTATCGGGCATTGATCGCCTCCAGAACGGCAGAGATGATTTCCGCCGACATCGCACCGACGAGACGGCCGACCGCTTCGCCCGCAGGTAGATCGTCGTCGATCGCAAGATCGACCGAACCGCTGGGGATCAAGGAGCCTGCCAAAGAAAAAACCGCTCCGCGGGACATGGCGCCTTCGGGCGGGATGAAGCCAATTATATCGAAATCCCCTTCCAACGTTGTGCGGAGCGCCGCGCTCAGATTGGATCGAACGGAGGCGGCGTCGCCGCGGGCTTGATCCGCGAGCGGACCCGACGACGGAAACGTGACCAGGGCGATGCGGCGCGCATAGTCCATCGGCCTCGGGGCCTGCGTGGCGTGCAGGGAGGAGCGGGGCTCGCGATGTCCGGTCATGGCGATCTGACGAAGGGCGGCCTTGGCCATGCCACTCCAGACGATAGCCGCCGGTTCCTCGGCATCGGGCACATCGCCCTGAACGAAGGACAGCGTATCGACGAGTCCGGGCATCAGGTCGGATCGGAAAAGGCGCATGCGGCGGACGGCGCCCTCCATCAGGAGAGGATCGAGACCAGAGGGAAAGTCCTGCGTTTCCACCCGTAGAACGGCAGCCGAATGGCCGGCTTTCCCGATTTCGGACCAAACCAGATCGCTTTTCTCGAGGCCGATCTGGGCCAGAAGGATTTGCAGGCGTAGCGCTGCATCGGCCCATGCGGCCTTGATGATCGCTGCGGCGTCGCGGTCCCTGGCCTCGCGTCGGTCGGCCAGCGTGATCATCAGCACATCGCGGCGGGGTTGCCGATAGGGCGGACGGTGACGCACCAGCAACCCTTCGTGTAAGATGCGGTCGGCCAGCATTGGCGGCGGGAGAACCAGTTCCGACATCAAGGCGTCGTTCAGATCTTCGAGACTGGTCGAGCTCCGGAGGCCGGTCACGCCGCCTTCCTTGGGACGCGCGCCGGACCGTTTGCGCTGCGACTTGTTGCGCACCCGTTTCAAACGCCGTGACAGACGAGCCGCTTCCGGCAGGATCGGTTCGTTTTCGAAAAGGAGACGGACGAGAAGCGGTTCGGGTTCGAAATGGGTTGGTCCGGTCCGGCGCGCCTGTACAGTGTGCAAGGCGGATCCATAGAGCCTGAGCGCGGCCTCGGCCCAGAAACCCTGACCCATGCCGTCCATATCCAGCAACAATGCGTCAAGCTGCGCCCGGTAGCTGGTCTGCCAGTTGCCCGTTGGGGACGCACCCAAAGGGGTCTGACCGGGCAGGGCGACCGCTCCACAGCGTTGCATGGCCTTGCGCAGAAGCGGTTCGGCGACCGTGGTCATGAAGCTCGGCACTGATGCTTGCCAGAACCGGGTTGCTCCCAGGGTCCGGGCCTGTCCCACGGCTTCGCCCGCCAATCGAAAACCCGCGCCCCAAAGCCGAACCTCGGCAGGCGCGTCGGCGCCTTCCAGTTCTGCCAGTGCCTCGGCCATGTCGAGCGTCAGCGCGACATGGCGTTCGGCAAATGCCGCAATAAGGGCGTGCGGACGACCGCCTGAATTGACCAGAGGCGTATTTCGGCCGTCTTCGATCCAAAGCGTCACCGCCATGCCAGATTACTCCAGATGAGCGCGCAGCTTTGCGACGGCGCTGTCATCTTGTTGATCCAGCCCGAAATCCAGAATGATGCCAAGATCGGCGGGTTCGATGCGCGCGGACGTACCGCTCCGCGTTGCCCGCAGCAGGCATTTCGCCAAAAGGGCATTGCTGAATTTCACCATGCGGCGGTTCGACATCTGCGACAATTCCTTGCGGCGCAGCTCGGAAGTCAGGTCAGTGAAACGGTTGAAGATCGGATCGGCGGGGTTGATGCTGAGCGCGTTCGCCTTGGTCATTGCGTCGACATCGGCGCGGAAGCCGTCGACCTTTTCCAAGAGGCCCGCAAAGTCTGTCCCGCCTTCGACGGGCGTCGCATGGGTTTCGCCCCACGCGGATCGGACCAGCGCCGAGATTTCCTCGGGGGTCGCGGGGACGTGATCCAGACGGCAGCGCAGCAGGAACCGGTCATAGAACGCCTGAAGCCCGTCTTCGCGCGGCGTGTGGTTGGACGCCCCGAACAACAGCCGCATCGGGACGGCGTGAAGCTTGCCCCGGTCATGGAATTTGCGTTCGTTCATGAACGTCAGAAGGGCGTTCAGGATGGCGCTGGAGGCATTGAAGACCTCATCCAGAAAGACGACCTGAGCCCGTTGCATCATGCCGGAAGTGTCCCGCTCGAACTGCTTTTCCTCGCCAAAGAGCTTCGCCAAATCGTAATAGCCAAACAGCTCGGATGGTTCGGTGAACTGCGTCAGGAGGTATTCGAAATACGCTTCTTTCTTGTCCAGTACCGTTTTTTTCGGGTCGGAGCGCGTGTGCAGGGCTTCAGCGGGGACGAGACCGAGCACGTTGCAGAACGCCCGGATCAGACGCGATTTTGCCGTCCCCGGCGGGCCAAGCAGGACCATGGGCTCGCCGGTGAGGGTGGCCAGAATCATGCACTCGATGCTCTTGTCCATGCGATAGAACCGGGCGGAGAGCGTGTCTTCCAGTCGGTTCATGAGCGTTAGGGTCTCGTGGTGTTTTTCGCGGAGCGCGTTCAAGCCGTCTGTATTGAACATTTTTCTGGATCATCCACTTGAATTACGCTTCCGACTGCAACGAAAGGAAAGCCTCGGCGAAGGCCGGGCATTCGTTTCGCCAATCCGCACGGACTATGTCGGATATGCTTTGTTCGGAATCGAGCGGATTCGCAAGGAATTGCTTGATCGTATCGCCCTGTAGGAGCGGCCCTAAGGAAAATCTGCTATCGGCAATTGCCTTTCGCAATAGCCAGATATCCCAGAACCCGGCCCAGGACGGCTCGGATGCGGCGTTCCGGGCCGTCTCGGCCAGCCGGTCCCAGCCGATGGATGGCAGGTCTTTCGGCCGCTCAAAGCCAAGCGCAAGCACGAAGATCGTCTGCCAGGCCACCTTGACGGACAGCATATCGTCAAAGTCGATCAGTACCCGATCACGCAGCGCCTCGAAAATGCCCCGCCGAACAATGCGGTGATAGTCGGCAGAGTGGAAAGCCGAAAAAGCAAGCGGGTGTAACAGGCTACCCATCGCGGAACTGCCGGCCTCCGCGGGTTTCCGGCGCACCGTCCGATGCCAGAAACGGCGCAAACCGTCCCGCGCGACATCGCGGCGTCGTGGTGCGATGGGCGTCGCCAGGAGCGACCGATTGAAAGGGTCGGAAGGGTGATGGGCGTGAAACGGAAATGCCTCGTTCAGGACGCCTTCGCCATGCCGCACGACCAACCCGGGTCGGTTGTCGTACATCACAGCCGATCGAAGGGGCATCAGGTCAACCGGGTTTGCGGTCTCGGGGATCCGAAAAAGACTGGCAAGCGCCCGTGTTCCAAGGAATTGCAGAGCCGCGACGGAGGGCCGGAACTGCTCTCCGCCGAAGGGGAAATCGGTGATGGATAAATGCGCGTTACCGATTTCATTGAACTGGTCCGGTTTCAATTTGGCCTGCCCTTCACCCACAATGCAAGACCCAGCGTGAAGAGCGCCAGACAGATTGTCAATGCGTGAAGCGGGACTTTGCTTGGCGGGTTGGCAATTTCGGCGACACGTGGTGCCGCTACGCGCAGATCGCGACCGCCTGTGACCGTGATCATCCGAGACAGCGCCTCGGCGTCGATGCCGAAGTCGAACCGTTCGTCTCCTCCGGTCACAGCCTGTCTCGGACTGCGCGCAGGTATGGTTGCAGGGATGATCTGATCGTCTCGTCCGGGTTCCGACAGGATCAGCTCTGCATCAAGCGGCTCGTCCGACATGCGAAGGGTCAGGGAGGTTTCGAACCGTCCCGGCGGGCCCGAGGGTCTGAAGGACAGCGGTTGTTGTCCCTGACCTGCAATCCGCAACGTTCCCGATACGCTTTCCGGCAGGCTCTGATCGCTCGGTTGGGCGAGGGTCAGGACGGAAACCGTGACCTGATCACCGGTCTGTTTCGCCCGGATGTCGAACCGGTTCGGTTGGCTCCAGCCCAGAAGCCGTGCCAGCACGTCCTGCAAATCAGAGGGCGACACGGCATCGGGAAGCGCTGACAAGAAAACGCCGGTTGCCGTGCCCGGCAGGTCCGGGTCGCGTCGATACACAAGGACGGGGTCCGGCGGGGGAGTATCGTGCAGGCTCAGGACTTCGGCGTCGATACGCGGGTAGGCGATGGCGATACCGGGCAATTGATACCCGGTCAGCGGAGCGCTGTTGCCTGCGGCAATCGGTCGAAACGATTCGGGGCGGAAGTAAGCCTTGCGCTGTTCCGGCTCGAAATAGTCCATCTTTATCTGCCCGACGCCTTGGCCTGCGTTCAGCATGATCTCTTCGCCCCAGTCTGCGACCCCCTTGGGAAGGCGTGCGCCTTCCGTCGAAAGCGCCGTCGTGTAACACTGCGGGCTGACTTTCGGCACGTCGAAGACACCGTCCGATATGAAGAAATAGGCGCAATAGTTCGATCGCATCCGGGCCGCGCGCTCTAATGTGGACCCCGGAGCAGTGCCGCCCCCGGCCGTGAGACCATTGACAAGCAATCGGGCAGCAACAAGGTTTTCCGGCGTAGCCGGGCGTTGGTCGAAGGTCCTTTCGGTGATGTCGGAAAACGCCAGAACGGCGATCGAATCCCGCGGGCGCAATTGATCCAGCACAGCAAAAGCCGCGGTCTTGGCCACCCCTAGGGAACTTTCCATCGACCCGGACACATCGATCAGGATGACGATGTCGCGTCCCGGCGGATCGAGGATGAAACTGCGCGGATCACTGTCCACCGGCAAGATCGGGGAGACGGCCGTCCCGTTCCAGTCTGCGATCACCTGCGGGTCTTCGACAGAGCCTCGCAATCCGCCGTTGATCAGCAGAATGCCCGTCCGACTTGCGGAATTCAGCAGCTTTTCGGGGTAATTGTCGGGGAAGGATGACGGGAGCAGGGCGTCGATGACGACTAGATCGAATGCATCCGGATCAGGGGCCGTGTCGGGCTGGGCGCGGTGGATTGACCATGCCGCCGGGTCCAGCGCATCGAACCCCCTCCCATCTCCGAACAGCAGAACGCGCGCCGGTCCGCGCACAAGCGTGTAGAGAATGCGTTCCTGCCGGGTGCCGCCCGTGTCGAAGGCAATTTTCAGGTGCTGCAATCCGCGCGCGGGGAAGCGTTTGGAGACATGCACGGGCTGTGCGCGCTCCTGCCGTGCGATATCGACCTCGGCCTGCCCGAGATCGGGATCGGTGACGCGCAGGGTCCCGCCACCCAGCAGCGTTCCGCGGACGGTGGCGTCTCGATTGATGTGTTGCTCGGGGGCCAGATCGGCCGAGATCAGCCCCAGGCCCGGAGCCCCCGAGCCGACCGGAAGGACCGAGATCGGGATGCCCGACGCAGCTGCCCGGACAACGGCTTCGTCGAACGCCGGTTCGTCGAACAGCCCATCCGTCACCAAAAGAACCTGTCCGCGTCCACCGGCTTTGCGGATCTCGCCCAGCGCCCTGTCGATGCCAAGTCCACCCCGACTTTGCGTGCCGGGGGCCGCGACCTGAACCGAGCGGACCATGTCGGGCAGGCGAGACAACGGCTGCTGAGGCGCAAGAATGCTGGCCGCTTCGGAAAAGCCGATGACCATCCCGGACCATGTTGCGTCCTGCAATTCGTCGTCGAGGGCCTGCACCCGGACCGCCAGTGTCTCAAGCGCCCGTCGCGCGCTGGCCCGGTCTCGCCACACGCTTTCGGACTGATCGACCAGCGCAACCACAAGCCCGCTGGTGTCGTTGTCGGTGGGTTCCGACGTTTGCCAAACGGGGCCGTTCGCCGAGACCGCCAGCAGGGCGGCGGTTGCGGCCATGGCCAGCGCGGACAACGCCTCGCGCAGACGGTGTTGCTGCATCGCGCGGGCCGTCAAAATGACCGAAACCACGAGAATGACCAACGTCAGCCAGTCACCCCAAGCGGTCACCCCGGCCGCGCAGAGGATCTCTCCGCCAGCGATTTTCATACCGTAGAAAAACCCGCAGATCATCGTACCGGCTTTCTGGTCAAGCTCCGTGACAGAAGCCAAAGGCGTTCCGCCAGGATGGAAACCAAGGCGAAGAGCAAGAGCCACGGCCAGATTGGCGTCTCGCGGGTGATCTCGGCCGACTGCATCGAGAAACGTATCTCGGACGGTGCGGAAAGCGGCCTTGCGGTGTCACTTTCCTTCCAGGCGGTTTCGATGTCGGTGCCGTCCGGGGTTTTCCAGATGGGGGTCAGCTGATGATCCCCGCGCTGCGTCAGCCTTTGAAGGCCAGTGTAGAACAGGGTCTGGGAAAGCGCCTGCACGTCGGGATCCCCCGTCAGGACGGGCAATGGCAGGATCAGACCCGGCGGATTGTCCCGTCGGGCGACGATGACTGCGCCATTATCCGAGGTCAGCTGCGGGATAAACCCGGTCGGCAACTGGGCCGTCAAACCTTTGGGCAGGTGCCGTTCCAGAACGTCGAAATTGAGCGGATCGAACAGGGCCGGGTCTTCGACGAAGGCTCCGATCCGAGGCTCCACCGCCTCGTTGGGCCATCCCTGATAGGCCAGCAGAACGGCATTGCCCTGCGGAACCGGATCAACGGAGGTCAGCTCCATCACGACAATATCGTCCTCGGCTTTGCTGGACCCGGCCGACACGGCGGGCAGGCCGGGGATGCGCCAGTCGATCCCGATCTTGTCAGGGGTATTCAGCGAGAACCGGAGGTGATCGTCCCCGACGTAGGCGCCTCCCTTGTCCAAAGCGACGTCGAATGTTCCACCCCGGCGGACGTCGAAACTGGCCAGGTATCGACCGGCGCGATCAATGGCCTGGATAACCATGGGCCGGGTCACGCCGCCCGGGCCCTGGACCGTCACGACGGGGGGCGGCATGTCACCGTAGGTCTCCAGCGTCAGCACGACACCGGCGGACCTACCTCCCAGCTGAGGCGGGCTGTAGGCGACACCGACAATGCCTGCGTTGGGCTGGGGCGAGCCCACCTGCGCCCAGATCAGCTGCGGCGCATCGGTCGGCCAGTCCACGGCGGGCCGGGGCAGGTCCGTGAGCACGGCGACATGCGTGATGACGCAAAGGTCAGGATCGGCCCGGGCCGCTCGCAACAAGGTCGGGATGTCGCCTGCTTCGGGCCGCACCCGGGCCGCGTCGAGGTGATCCGGCTGCATCCGGCTCACGTCCGTGCCGACCTGAAATGCGTCGATACACACCGTGCCCCCTTGGGCGGCCTCGGTCGCTGCCTCGAGGATCTTTTGGGCCAGACCAAGCGCGCTGTCGAGACGCGTTCCCGTTTCGTCCTGAACCCCCATGCTGTGCGACACATCGACGACGAGGCGAAGCCCGATGTCTTGTGGCGCGTTGCTCGTGGACACGCGGACATCCGTCAACAGCGCCGCAAGGCACAACGCGACCAGCAGAAGATGCAACCAGAATGGCAGGGACCGGACCGGCGGGATCGGCGCGAACCGGGGTTTCGGCGACGGCTCGTCCGGTGGATCGGGCAGCAATCGGGCGAAGGACAGGCGCACCCGGGCCGGGCGGCGCCGCTGCATGTACCAGGCCAATGCCGCAAGCCCCAGGGCGGCTGAAATTGCGACGGCGATCACACCACACCTCCACGCGCCGAGACCGCCCGGAACAGACCGCTGGTCAGGAAAGTCGCGCGAAAATGATTTGCGAGCGTGGTTCGGTCGGGGAACAAGGGCCAGACGAAGGGACGCTCATACAAGATCCCGGGGCCGCGCCACCGGTTTTCATGCGCGGCGCGCAGGGTATCCAGCCGCATGCGAAGGTCGCGCACGAGCTGCGCGTCAGGCGTAAAGACCGCATCGCCAAAGCTGCGGCCTTCGGTGTCCGACACCTTGATCCCAACGGTCGTAGTCAGGCTGGCAAGTTCGGCATCGACCGTATCAAACGGCTGAATGATGACCTGACGCCACGATTTCTGAGCGTCCTTAAGGAATGCGCCGATGCTGCCGTCCTCGTCCGCGAAAAGCAAGTCGGACAGAACGACCACGACGCTTGCAGGGAACAGGTGTCGCCGGAGACGGTTGGGCTCGAACACCGGTGTCGCGTCGAGCGATGCCGCGGATGAGGACCACAGGTCCTCGGCAAATGCCTCGGCGGTCGACGCGCAGGCCCGGCCCGAGACCGAGACGATACGGGAGTTGGACGTAAACATGCGCGCAAGGACGATCGAATCTCCGGCCTCACCCGCGACAAGCGCCAGCGCCCGCAGCGCCCAGAGCGCAAACAGCAGTTTCTCGGCCCGGTCCGGCAGGCGCATGGCCGCCCGGTCGTCCACGAGGATCATCAGGTTGAGCTGTTCCTCGGCTTCGAACAGCTTCAGAACCCAGTCGCGGGCCGGGCCTTTCCGGGCCGAGGCGCGCCAATCGACCCGGCGAATATCATCCCCGAGTTGATAGTCGCGATAGTCGCGGAACTCCAACGATTGACCGGCCCGACGCCGGAGATGGCTGCCTACGCCGCGCATCGGGACCGTCTTGCGCAGCCGCAGGCGCGCGCGCGACAGGTGATCCGGAGACAGGGGGGGATCCGTCATTCCCATCGTCAGGCCTTCAGACCGCGCGCGGCAGAGAGATCTTGTTCGAACCGTTCGTCGTAGCCTCCCGGGTCTTCTCCCATCCGCTGGTCCGGAGCCGTGGCGATGGCCAGCGCGCGAATAAACGCATCCGTTGTATCCGCTTCGGACAGATCGACCTGATCGAAGGTATGGTGCAGTCGGACACGATGGCGCAGCGTCGGCAGCAGCACCTGAGCCAAAGCGGGCCTTGTATGAACGCCGCTTTCCATTGCCGTCTCGGGCGGGGTCAGAACACAGGCCGCCCAGCCGAGCACGGCCTTGGCCAGCGCCGTCGCTGCCCTTGGCCCGAACGGATATTCGATCCTGGCGCAGAGCTCCTCCAGGTTTTTTAGCCGTTTCGAAGACACGCCCCTGACCTGATCGAATTCGCCATTGCTGGCCTGAACGATGTTGACGATATGCGTGTGGATCGAGGGCGGGATCGGGGTCGACAAGGCGGCGCGGCGCGCTCGGTCAAGGTTGCGCAGCGCAGTCTTGCGATCATGGGGCGCGTCGTTGCCGGTTTCAGGCATCGCCAACAGTCCCAGTTCTTTGCCGATGATCGCACCGATCACCTCTGCGTCGGGCATGGCCATCCGGATCTTGAACAGAAACCGGTCAAGCTGTGCTTCGGGCAGATTGAAGGTTCCGTCCTGGTCGATTGGGTTCTGCGTCGCCATGACCATGAACGGCGTCTCGACAGCAGTAAGCCCCGGTTCCTGCCGGGTCAGCCGTTTCCGTTGTCCAAGGACTGTAACCTGCGCTTCCGCCATCGCTTCGAGCATGGCAGCTTGAGTCTTCGGCGTGGCGCGGTTGATTTCGTCGGCCAACAGCAGTTCGTGAAAAATCGGCCCCGGCTGGAATTCGAGACGGTTGGACCCGTCTTGAGCTGGCATCAACGACCCGGTTATATCCGCAGGCATGAGATCCGGCGTGAACTGAATCCGTCCCACCGCCTGCGGCCCCAGACCCAGTGCCCGGGACAGGGCTTTCACCAAAGCCGTCTTGCCGAGCCCCGGGTTGCCCTCCAGCAGGATGTGCCCGTCAGCTAACAAGGCCACGACGAGGAACCGGACGATATCATCCAGACCATGCATGCCAAAGTCGTTCACTCTTTGGGGGATGGACCTAAGATAGCCGATATCATCGGCCGTCAATTCCCTGCTCATCCTCATGTCTCCATTTTCAGTCGAGTATGTCCGCGATCCATGCGGGAATGTTCTGGTGAACCGGTGGCGGCTGGGCACCATCCGAAGGTGTGTCGCGCGGTGCCGCGATCCGGTCCGAGATCAACGGCGGCGATTGCCCCGGTTCCGCAAAAAGCGCGCCTTCCTGCCGAACCTCCAGTTCATCTTCCGATGGCAAGAGCGTCTCGATCGGTACGCTGACATCGCGTTCCGGTGCATCCACTTGGGTGACCGCAGGATCGCCAACGACAGAGTCGGATTCTGTGTCGCCAGGCGTGTCGCGGATTTCCGATGGCGCCGGCCTTGGACCGTTCTCCGGCGGTGCCGGGTCCGGTTGCAGCGCATGTCCGCCCGGTTCGAACCCGTCAGCCGAGCCCTCTGAGAGACCCTCATCAGACCTTGGCTGCAAGTCCTCGTGAGACCTGCCGTCAACGTTGGCTCCCACGTCCTGAGACGCCCCTTGATTGGTGCTTTCGGCACGCTCCTGACTCGCATCGGACCGCGTTTCGGTGCCCTGCCCAGTATCGTCCAATGCAGCCTCTGGGCGGTTTGTCCCGCCGTCGGAGCCTTCGGACCCTCCGGTCACTCCAGACGGCTGTGGCCCGTCGGACGGGTCGCCATTTTGGCCCGCCCCTTCGGACGGGGTTTCCTGCTTGCCTGATTGATTGCCGGACGTCGCCTTCTGTCCGTCGTCGGCGCCCGGAGTGCCGTCATCGGCTTCGCCTGCGTCAGGCCCTGCGTCTCGCCCTTGGGGGCCAGTCTGGCCCGCCCCGTCTGCCGGAGAGGGTTGGCCTGCATCAGATGCCGTGCTTTCCGATCCGGAGCCATCGCTCGCTCCGCCGGCTTCATCCCCGGATTGCGCATCGCCCGATTGACCTTGCTCCGTGGATCCGGGAGTGGTGCCGCTTTCGGTGTTGCGGGTGTTCTCCGCACCAGCCCCGCTGTCAGAGCTGTCCGTTGCGCCTTCGCCACTATCGTCCTGTGGCGCGTTGTTCCTCGTCCCGTCTTGCGTAGCGGAATTGTCGTTTCCTGCGCCGTTTCCTTGGTCCTCGCTGGACGGCTCACCGGAATCTTCGGACGCAGACGCTGCGTCGTCCTGATTTCCAGTCGTCGAGTTGCCCTCGTTCGACCCATTTGGGTCGTGATTTTCATTTGCAACGTTCTGTGGATCGGGGTGTTCCTGTTCCTGTTCCTGTTCCTGTTCCTGTTCCTGTTCCTGGGCCTCGGGGCCGAGAAAGGTTTCAAACAAGGCGGTTGGACCCGGAATGCGGGGCAGGACTCCGTCTGGAAGGATCAGCGCAAATGCCCAGGCCAGCAGAGCCATTGCAAACACAACAGGGCCGAGCGGTCTCAGGCCACGAAGCCTAAGGACAAGATATCCACGCGGGTCTCGGATGGTATTGCGAAGCGGAGGTCTAAGAAGACCTCCGCTGTCCAGCGCCGCAAGGAAATCCAGAGCATCAGACGTTATGCCATTGCCGTGTGCAGCGACGGCGAAACCCGCGGCGCGAACGCGTGGATTGAAACGCCAGCCACGGGCAAAATGGACAGTGTTCATTGCAGACGCATTCTGCGCCGTGATCGCGCCGGGGGAAACGAAGGATAGAATACCGGCATCGGACGATGCACGTCGGACCAAAGCGACAGGCAATGCCGAGACCGCAGGGATCAAGAAAGCGCACAGAATGGCTGCGAGTATCGGGTATCCCGGCATCGCAAGTGCTGCACCTGCCGCAAGACCAAGAAAGGCAGCCACCCAACCCGCCTGCGACGCGGCGAAAATTCCACGCTCCGCTGCGCCAAGCGTCCGTGTGAAGGCCGCAAAACCGATGAGCTGATCGTGGTAAGAGCGTCGAGCCAATTGACGACGAAGCCAAAAGATCAGCGCTGAAAGCAAGCCTGCAATCCCGGTTGTCGCCGTGAGAAGCGCAAGCCACTCCGGGCTTGAAACGGGATTGAAAACCGCCAGAATCGAGATGGTCGCTGCGGCAAAACCGGGAATCAGAAAGGTGAGCACAGGACGCAGATCCAAACGCGTCAACTGTCCGAATTTCAACGATTGCAGGAGCGGCCCGGCGATCAAAACCTGAATCCTTCCATCCAAGTAACCAATTCCTTGCCCTTCATTTCAAACTGCCGCACTTTAGCGACAGGTTCAAGGGAGAGATCAGGTTGGCCTTCAGATTTCGGCGTTTGATCAGAATTGCACCGGGGGTGCGGATAAACCTGTCGAAATCGGGCGTATCGACAACGATTGGACCGCGCGGTGCGTCCCTGAATTTCGGCAAGCGAGGCGTCTATGCAAACCTCGGCCTTCCGGGGACGGGATTGTCCTATCGCAAACGATTGAAATCCGCGCCGAAGCCAAAGGCTATTGCCCAACCCGAAACGGTGCCAACGCCTCGTGCGTCAATCGCGGCAACCGGGGATATCCTGTATTTGTCCCAGGCGTGCCGACGCCTCGAAAATCATACTCCGGTCAGAATGCGGTATGTGAAAGTTCAGAACACGACGATATCCGGCCACGACGAGAACCGCACATGAAAGCCCGGTTTTCCGCCGTGGTGCAGTTGGACAAGACACTCGCAGGCTCCCCTCGCGACCGATTAAGCCCGTACGTGGAGAGGGGCACAGAGGATGATGGTCTCCGGTCATGAGTGTTCCGTCCACACGCTTTGAACTGATGCGGTGGATGCCCCCACCGACGGCATCTCACATGGCATGATGGTTCCATCGGAACCGAACGGAGGGCACGCCGATGACGACCTATGCCGTCTTGTCGATCATGGGCGGCGTGCTGACCGGCCGCTGTTTTCGCGGGGTGGCCGCGTGTCATGCCGCCGTCGCGTTTGGTCGCAACCTGCGCGTTTCTGTCATTAGCACCTGCCACGACCTAGACGTGGACGGGGCTGCATTTGCTCTTCGCCGCACCGGCCGCGAACGGCAGCTTCCGGGTGGCCGATGAGGTCGGGGGTGATCTATTTGCGGCACTATGGCGTGGACCTTCAGCCTGTTGCAGCATCCGGCCATGATCGAATTCCGCAATCTCGCCGATGACCATCCTGACCTCGGGCAGTCGCCGCTGCTGCGGGGCGCGCTGCTGACGCTTCGGTATGCACGGGATCATGGTGCCATCGGATTGACGCAGACCAAGGTCTTCAAGCGGGTTTTCGTGCATTGGGCCGTCGAGCATTTCGAATGGCCCGGGAAAACCGCTGAGGAGATGTTCCGCTTCCACAAGGTTATCAACGAGTACGACTCCCCACCGCTGGAGCTCGTACATTTCCTGCTGATCTCCCTGCGGCTGGGGCGGCATTTCAAGGGCGAGTTCCGCCTGACGAAACGTGGGGCGGAGTTGTCCGAAAGCCCGGGGCGCCTGTTCGCCGAGTTGATCCCCTATTTCTTGCTGCAGATCGATCACGCGTCCTACGCGCGGTTCGACGACCGCCCGGTCGGCACCTGGGACATCTGGATGAACGTGATCAATATCGAGGCCGACCGAGGCTGCCCTGTTCGGAGAGCACCGCAAAGCGTGGGGCAGTTGCCGGTGGCGGGGGTTGATGGCACGGCCGGGATATGGATGTGGCCGGAGATATTATTCAGCTGAAAGTGCGCCTGCTTGGGATCAGCCCGATGATCTGGCGGCGGGTTCTTGTGCCGGCCTCGATGCCCCTGCGCGAGTTGCACGGGGTGCTGCAAGTCGCAATGGGCTGGGAAGGCATTCACCTGTTTGTCTTTGACATTCACGCGGTGCGATATGGCTCGTTTGAATTGTTTGCCGCAAACCCGGATGCGCCATTGCATCAGTTCGGGCTCCGCGAGAATGAGCGGTTCTCGTACATTTACGATATGGGTGATCATTGGGAACACGAGATCCGCATTGAGGCGATCAACCCACCGCCGAAGAAATCCTATCCGGTCTGCATCGGCGGTTCCGGTGCCTGCCCGCCCGAGGATTGTGGTGGGCCGCATGGCTACCATGAACGCCGGGACGAGGCTGACGGCTATGACGCCTGGAGGGATATGGGCGTCATGGCCGATTTCCTCGAAGACGTTGTGGCTGCCGACGCGCCGGACCGGCCGGTATCCGATTTCCTGTCCCCCGATGTGGAAGCGGCGATGGAACGGATCGCGGCGCGCAAGCCGTTCGTGGAGGGGAAGTTTGCGCGGGGTGCCGTGAACAAACGGTTTCGGGCCGGTGACCACCGCGATCTGATGTACCAACAGATGTGGTAAGGCTGTCCGGAAAGGGTCGTGTGTGGATGCCCCCTGTTTGGCAAGCAATATCTTCGGTTCGTCGGCAAGGTCTTCGATCGGACGTGTGTCAGGCCTCTGAGCGTGGCCTTCTATGACGCCACGGGCCGGCATGCTGTTCGGAAGGCTGGGTTCACATCGGTTCAGAGAGCTGCAAGCGCTCGAGCCCCGGGACTGAATCTCCCGCCTTGAACTTCGAAGTCCGTGTCGCCTACTCCTCGTCGATCGCTCACCCCGGCCTTGCGGCCATGCCGTGTCCAGACCCTGCTCGGGGTCAGGTCACGCCATTCGATAATCCTCTCTTTTCGTTGTCATGGCCCAGATCATGCGAGCCATCTTGTTCGCTAGCGCGACGGCCGCGACCATCCTGGGCTTGCGCGCCACCAGCGCAGCCAGCCAGCGGTTTGCACTGCCGCCCTTGCGAACCACCCAGCGGATCACGCTCATCGCCCCGACTATCAGAAGGCGGCGGATGTCCGTTTGGCCCATCTTGCTGACCGAACCCAGCCTTGTCTTGCCGCCGGTGGACCTCTGTCGTGGAACCAGTCCGAGCCACGCTGCGAAGTTTCGTCCGCTGTCGAATGTATCGAGGTCCGGTGCAAATGCCGAGACAGCGCCAGCGGTGACCGGGCCAATCCCAGGGATGGTGCAGAGCCGACGCAGCTGTGCATCTGTCTTCGATGCCGCCTCGAGTTCATCCGCCAGCTGTTCGATCACCTCGGTGAGCCGCCCGATTTGGTCGAGGTAAATCGTTCCCATCTCCCGAACCGGGCTTGGCAGATCCGTGGCTTCGTCGCCCAATGCGTTCTCCAGCACCTTCAGGCTCGCCGGTCCCTTCGGTGCCACAAGGCCGAACTCGGCCAGATGTCCACGAAGCGCGTTGATGAGCTGCGTGCGTTGCCGGACCAGACATTGATGCGTCCGGAATGCGACAGCGCGCCCCTGGGTCTCGGCGCTCTTCACCGCCACGAAGCGCATGGTCGGCCGCAAAGCCGCTTCCGCGATGGCTTCCGCGTCCGCGCGATCATTTTTCTGGCGCTTCACGAACGGAAGAGGGTGATGCAGTTGTGGCCTCGCCGCGATGCCGTCTCATCGATACCAACAGCCGTCACATCGCTGAAGTCCTCCTCAGCGCGCGCCGCGGGAACGTAGTGCTCGAGCACGCGCAATATCCGATCGTCTCCGATATCGAGCAGATCAGCGATGGTCTTTACCGGCATCTCGCGGGCGAGCGCGATCACGAAGGCGTCGAACAACTGGCTGAACCCGCTGCCGCTGCGCGCCCAGGGAACCGGCACCTGTCCGGTCTTCCCGCACTGGCCGCAGGCGACGCGAGGTACAGCGGCATGGATAAAGGCCTTGTGCTCAAAAAAGTGCAGGTGTTCCCAGGTCCTCGGCCGCGTGTCGTGCACCGGCTGATCTGCTGCCCCGCAAGACGGGCAGGCAAACCTACTCCCCGCTTTGAAGCGCACATCGAAGTGGATTTCCTTGAGCTCGGCGTCGAAACGCACGTCCGTGACACTCCACGGGGCCTGAAGGCCGAGCGCTAGAGTGAACAAGCTCGTCTCGGGTCCCATCCGCTCCTCCGCGTCATGAGGCCTGCAAGCACTCACTGTCCCCATACATCGGCCGAAGCGCAACAGATCCGGCGCGTCTGGCGCTGCGATATATACGGTCTTCGCGCCAGACGCGCCTCACGTCCCGACCACGAAATCTGGTATACCGGCGGACGCGTCCCTCCCCGTCAACCCACACAGATCGCGAAGGGACCAGGAAACACCCCCTCAACCAGAGCGGTACTTTTGTGCGAAATTCTGTTTGTAACCGGAAGTATGTTATCGTATAATCTCATCATTTTGGAGGAACTGATGAGCACCCGGTTTGAATCAATGATCGTCGCATTTTCCGTACTGGCGTTACTGTCAGTTTCTGACGATGCATTAGCCCATAGTGGAGGTCTAAATTCCCAAGGTTGCCATGCAGGAAGCCGCCCTTATCACTGCCATCGTTCACAATCTGAAATGGTGGGGAATCGGCTGAGATGTGATCTAGGTAGCCGTTCTTCTGAATGTAGGGGACAATCTGCAGGTCAAAAGGTAGTACAAGATTTCCAGACACAACTCATGCGTCACTGCTCTAGGGTCTGTGGACATTCATCGTGAGGCGATGATGGCAGCCGCGAGATGCCAATTGGCGGCGTAGCTGGACGTTGTCTTTTCGTAGCGGGTCGCTATGGCTCTGAATTCCTTGATCTTTGCGAA
>NZ_JBDOQR010000058.1:0-29911 GCF_039839315.1 Phaeobacter sp. CAU 1743
CGCAAAGATCAAGGAATTCAGAGCCATAGCGACCCGCTACGAAAAGACAACGTCCAGCTACGCCGCCAATTGGCATCTCGCGGCTGCCATCATCGCCTCACGATGAATGTCCACAGACCCTAGAATTGTTTGCACTTTTCCGGATATCGGCGGAGGCCCGCCAAAGCTGCCGACGATACGTGCCAATGGCTCCATAACGGGACTTTTGCGCGCCTGAAATGGGCGCTCACACCCCTT
The DNA here is from genome assembly GCF_039839315.1 of Phaeobacter sp. CAU 1743. Taxonomy (NCBI): domain Bacteria; kingdom Pseudomonadati; phylum Pseudomonadota; class Alphaproteobacteria; order Rhodobacterales; family Roseobacteraceae; genus Phaeobacter; species Phaeobacter sp. CAU 1743. Next base: position 238 of record NZ_JBDOQR010000058.1, read on the forward strand.
TCAGCGGCCCTGCCCCCCTCATGGATCGGTGAAGATTTGCCGATGAAACAGCGCCGCGCTTCCGCCCGATTGTGGCCATTCTCAAGCATGACTAGTCTGCCGTGACGGATCCCCCGGTGCCCAACGTCTCCCCAGACGGAGCGCCCTTCACGGATCCATTCTGTTCCTGTTGCCCGGAGTTCCCCGATGCACCGACGTCATGTCTTCTCTCTGCTGGCCTTGCCGCTGCTTGCCGCGGGCTGCGGCGCTGCCCCTCAGGCCGTCAGCCGCAACGAGCCGCCACTGTTTCCCAATGAAACCCCGGACCTGCGCAAGAAGATCAATTACTGGTCCGACCATTACGAGGTGCCACGCTCTCTGGTGCACCGGCTGGCGGTACGGGAGAGCACCCATCGCCCAACAGCCGTCAACCGGCCCTACTACGGCCTGTTGCAGATTCTGCCCGCCACCGCGCGTTCGATGGGCTTCAAAGGCAAGCCACAGGACCTGTTGGACGCCGACACCAACCTTGAATTCTCGGTGAAATACCTGCGCGGCGCCTGGCTGCTTGCCGATGGTAGCGAGGATACCGCAGTCAAACATTACTCACGTGGCTACTACTACGAAGCCAAGCGCCGCGGCATGCTGAAGGAAACCGGCCTGAGGACCTGAACCGGCTTGCGGTGTCCATGTGGCCCGCATTCCCTGTACCAGAATGAAAAAGGGCCGCCCCTGACGGGCGGCCCTTTCAATAACCACTGGAGGGAGAGGATTACTCCTCGTCCAGCTCTTCAACAGCTTTCTGCAGATCGTCTTTCGAGACTTCTTTCTCGGTCACGGTCGCCTGATCAAACACGTGGTCGATGACCTTGTCTTCGAAGATCGGCGCACGCAGCTGCTGCTGCATCTGAGCGTTCTGCTGAATGAATTCAAAGAACTGGCGCTCCTGACCCGGGTACTGACGCGCCTGCGCCATGATCGCCTGGGTCATTTCCGCGTCGGTCACTTCAACCTCTGCCTTCTGGCCCAGCTCGGCCAGCAGCAGGCCAAGGCGCACGCGGCGTTCGGCCAGTTTGGTGTGCTCTTCGGTCGCTTCGATCTCACCGTGGTTGTGGTCGTGGACGTCCGGGTTGTCCTCGTGCCACAGCTGGTGCGCGATCTGCTGTGCTTCGGCCTCGACCAGCGACGGCGGCAGGTCAAAGGAGACCAGCTCGTCCAGCTTGTCCAGGGTGGCGCGCTTCATCACGGCGCGGGCTGCACCTGCGTATTCCGCTTCCAGACGCTCACGGATCTGAGCCTTCAGGCCTTCCAGATCTTCGGCACCGAATTTCTTCGCCAGTTCGTCGTCGATCTCGGCGGCCTTCGGCGCCTTGACCTCTTTGATGGTGCAGGAGAACACGGCTTCCTTACCCGCCAGGTGATCGGCCTGGTAGTCTTCGGGGAAGGTGACGGTGACGTCTTTTTCCTCACCGGCCTTCACGCCGACCAGCTGCTCTTCGAAGCCGGGAATGAAGGAGTTGGAGCCGAGCGCCAGCGGGTAATCTTCGGCAGAACCGCCTTCGAAGGATTCGCCGTCAACCTTGCCGACGAAATCGATCACGACCTGATCGCCATCTTCCGACGCAGCGCCCTCTTCGCGGGCTTCGAAATCCTTGGCGGTGTCGGCCAGGTTCTGCAGCGCTTCCTCGACGGCTTCGTCTTCGGCTTTGACAACCATTTTCTCAACCGAGATGACGGAGAGGTCGACTTCGGGAATCTCAGGCAGTGCCTCGTAGGACATCTCGACGTTGACGTCGTCGCCTTCTTTCCAGTCTTCGTTGGTCATCTTGACTTCGGGCTGCATCGCCGGACGATCACCGCTGTCTTCGAAGTGCTTGTTCATGGCGCCATCGACGGCTTCCTGCATCACTTCGCCCAGCATACGCTGACCAAACTGCTTGCGCAGCAGGGCCATCGGCACCTTGCCCTTGCGGAAGCCTTTCAGCTCCACTTCGGGCTGCGCTTCTGCCAGCTTCTCGTTGACCTTCTCGTCCAGCTCGGCGGCTGTGACAGTGATGGCGTAGCCGCGTTTCAGACCTTCGTTCAGCGTCTCGGTGACCTGCATCCTATACCTCATAGAGATTCGGGGCGCGCGCGCAGGCTCCGCCCCCAGACAATTTGAGGCCTTCTATGTGTCTGGGGCCTTCGGTGCAAGAGGCATTGCCCCCTTCGGTGCGACATTGGGCAGGTTTATGAGGGTTTCGTAGGGTGAAACCGACCCCGAAATGAAAAACACGCCCCGCGGGGCGTGTTCTCGTCTTTTAGCACTCCGGATACCCGGGACTTAGAATTTCCAGCGCGCACCCGCCAGGATCACGTTGCTGTCCTGGTAGTTGGTCGCGGAAGTGTCCGCATAGGAGTAATCGCGGTAGGCCAGATAAGCTTCGACGTTGTACTTGTCGACTTTCTGAACGGCTGCGATGCCCCAGGATTCAGCAGAATCGCCCGAAGTAACCATGTCCGAACCATCGTAGTAGTCGACGGAGACGGAGGTGGAACCAGCCGAAATCAGGTTCGCGCTGTAGCCCAGTTTGGCGTAGGCATAGCTGCCAGCAATGTCACGCTCGCCTGCAGCAACGGTCAGCGACAGGCCGGTCGGCTTGTGCTCGACGCCGAAGGAGCCCGCGACGTCACGGATGTCTGCCTTGCCGGTTTCCTCGGTCCAGGCTGCGCCCAGAGCTGCGTCAAACCCGAAATCACCCAGCTCGTCGTTGCTGTAGCGCACAGCGACGTCATAGGTTTCGCGGTCGTTGTTGGTTTTCAGGATGTCGGTACCGTAGGACGCCGAGAAGGTGAAACCGTTGAAGTTCACGGTGTCATAGCGCACACGGCCAAGACGGCTGCCGTCATAGTCCTTGAAGGCGTCGCCGACGGACACAGTGCTCAGAGCGCCACCTGCGGTGCGGAACGCATAACCGCCAGCCGGATCGGCAACCGCTGTGCCAGCAGCCAGACCGGTGCCGGAGGCATCGGCGAATGCAATGCCGTCAGACGCCATCGAGCCCTGACCAGCCGAGAAACGGCCGTAACGCGCGGTGTCGAATTGGAAGTCCACGTGGCGCAGGTTGGTGCGGGACCAGCTGACGTTGTCGCCCTTGGACGTCTGGTTGACGCTGTAGGAAGAGCGCAGACCAAATGCGGTTTCGAAGGCGAAGGTCAGCGTGTTTTCGCCATAGGCCTGCTTCAGGCGGAAGCCGATGCGGGAGTTGGATCCGGAGTTGTCCACGAGGCGGCTGTAGGTTTCAGCGCCATCATCGTAGTACTGGAACGCCGGGTCGAACTGGCCGTACCAGGTGAACGACCCGCCGGTGCTGTTTTCATAAGTCGGGCCTGCAAATGCAGGAGCGGCAAGCATCGGCTCTGGTTGTGAGTGTGGTGGTCATAAAGATGTCTCCTGACGTTTCGACGCGGCACGGCAGCCCCATCCCCGGCGGCTGCACCTCATACGTTGATTACCAAGGGCGTCTTCGCCGCAGCATCCTTGAAATTCCGGATGGACTGACGGCTGGAAACCCACGGCATGAACTGCGCGGAATGTTGCCAATCGCGCCCAGTGCCCGGCACCTTTAGGCCGATATCGCGTCTGTTTATGTGAGGAAGATCACACATCGCATGCGCTCAGCGCATTCCTGCCTTGATGGAAAAGCAGAGCTCCTCGCGACACATCAACTGTGCGTTATCACACTGAAAAATATAACGAAAAAGCAATCTCCTCCAAGGCCCGATTCAGCCCCGCCTCACCCCGCCAGACCGTCTAAGGGGAGATGCCATGAGACGAGGCCCCCAGGCCGGCCCCATGCAAACCCTGACCGCAAATAAAAAGGGGGCGGAGGCCATTTCCATAGCCCCCGCCCCCCGGCATGTCCGCTGACCCGATCGGGCCCGGTTAAGTCCAGCGCTAGATCCGGTCGGCCTGCGACAACACAAGCGTGCCGAGATCGCCCCCCTCGGACCAGAGCGATCGGCGCGCGTGGCGGTGCCGCCTGCTCCGCAGCGATATCCTCTATGTCGTCAAGAAAGCTTTCCAGAGCTTGGGTCGGCTGGCCAAAGGCCTTGGACATCTTCAGCTGGTCGCGGGTCACCTCAATCAGGTCCATCTTTGCGTTGCTGTTTCCACGGGAAACCTCATATCCGGACTGCGCGAAGTCCTCTTGTAGATGGGCCTGGAAGGCCGCGCCCTTGGTCGTCAGCATCATAATAAACTTCATGTCGTCAAAACCTGCCGCCACCAATTCATCGGCCATCTGGTCAATTTCCTGCGGGGAGATATCGCTCAGGTCGTAGTTAGCAAAGATTGCATCAATCGCCTCTGCGTCAGGCGACTGCGGTGCAACATGGCTGGCAGAATCTTCTGTTTTCGCCTCTTTGGCCCCCCCTTGCCCCGCCAGAACATTGACAGACCTTGTGCTCGCCGGTGCATGGGTGGCAATCGTTGAAACCTGTGCGTAGCTCATATTGAAAACCTTCTGCCATTCAATGAACCGCACACTCAGCCGATATGGTAAAAACCCCCTAAAGCGCGCGGGTATAATCGGCGGTTTTCCAAGAAAATTATTGTCCCGCCACAGAGGAACCCACGCCAGCCGCCCCAGGCCCTTCCCTCAGCTGCTGCAGAAACGCCTCGGCCGCCATCGTTGGCTGCTTTCCCTTTGGCCAAGCCACGTACCAATGACGCATGATCGGAAAGGACTTCACGTCAAGCTCCGTCAGATAGCCGTGGCGCAACTCCAGCGCGACGGTAGCCCGGCTGAGCACAGACCAACCGAGGCCCGCAATCACCCCTTGTTTGACGGCCTCATTGGCGCCCAACTCCAACCGCACGGCGGGGGCTTTCCCTGCCTCTTCGAAACAGCGCTCGGCCGCCAGCCGGGTGCCTGATCCGCTTTCCCGGGTCAGGAATGGATAGACGGACAAGTCCGCCACGCTCAGCCCCTGCCGGGTGGCCAGAGGATGATCCGGCGGCGCAATGACGATCAGCGGGTTTTCGGCAAAGCGTTCCACTTCGGCAGCCATATTCTGCGGCGGCGTGCCCAGAATATAAAGGTCATCGGCATTCTGAGCGAAACGGCTTAGGATTTCCTCGCGGTTGCAGACGGTCAGGGCAACCTCGATCCCGGGATAGTCGCTGTTATAGGCCCCGATGCGGGCGGGGATGTCGTATTTCGCGGTCGACACCACCGCCAGCCGCAACCGCCCCCGTGCCATGCCGCGCAGCTCCGCGAGGCGCATGTCCAGATCCTCGGCCTCGCCCAGCATGCGCTGCGCCGACAACAACACCACCTCTCCCGCCTCGGTCAGGAACAGGGTCTTGCCCATCCGCTCGATCAGCTTGTGACCGGTCTGCTCTTCCAGCTGACGCACCTGCGCAAAGACGGCCGGCTGCGTCAGATGCAGCGCCTCGGCAGCGCGAGTGTAAGAGAGGTGCTGCGCAACCTCCTGAAATATCTGCAATTGTCGAAGGGAATACCGCATATATACAGAATACCTTATTCTGAAACTAAAAACTATTCATTTCACTATATTTAGCCTTTGTGGCCTTCTGATCCCAATGAAGTGGCCCGCCCCCGTCGGCGGCCAGGAGGAGGAAACAAGCCCATGAACATGCAAGCCCCAGCCAAGAAATACGATGCCGGCGTCAAGGACTACCGGTCCACCTATTGGGAACCCGCATACACGCCCAAGGACACCGATGTCCTGGCCGTCTTCAAGGTGATCCCGCAGGATGGCGTGCCGCGCGAAGAGGCAGCCGCAGCCGTGGCCGCCGAAAGCTCCACCGGCACCTGGACCACGGTCTGGACCGACCTTCTGACAGATCTCGACCACTACAAAGGCCGCGCCTACCGGATCGAGGACGTGCCGGGACAGGACGAAGCCTTTTATGCCTTCATCGCCTATCCGGCAGATCTGTTCGAGGAAGGTTCGGTCGTCAATGTCTTTACCTCCATCGTCGGCAATGTCTTCGGCTTCAAGGCCGTGCGCTCCTTGCGCCTCGAGGACGTGCGCTTCCCGATCTGGTTCGTGAAGACCTGCTTTGGCCCGCCGCACGGCATTCAGGTCGAGCGCGACAAGATGGACAAATACGGTCGTCCGCTCTTGGGCTGCACCATCAAGCCGAAACTGGGTCTGTCGGCCAAGAACTATGGCCGTGCCGTCTACGAGGTGCTGCGCGGCGGTCTGGACTTCTCGAAAGACGACGAGAACGTCAACTCCCAGCCCTTCATGCGCTGGCGCGACCGCTTCCTGTTCTGTCAGGAGGCCATCGACAAGGCGCAGGCCGAAACCGGTGAGCGCAAGGGCCACTATATGAATGTCACCGCCCCCACGGTGGAAGAGATGTTCCAGCGCGCCGAATTTGCCAAGGAAATCGGCACGCCCATCATCATGTCCGACTATCTGACCGTCGGCTGGGCCGCCCACAACTCCCTGTCGAAATGGTGCCGCGACAATGGCATGCTGCTGCACGTCCACCGCGCCATGCATGCGGTGATCGACCGCAACCCCAACCACGGCATCAACTTCCGCGTTCTGACCAAGCTTCTGCGCCTTCTGGGCGGGGATCACCTGCACTCGGGCACCGTCGTCGGCAAGCTGGAAGGCGACCGCAACGCGACCTTGGGCTGGATCAACCTGATGCGCGACAAATTCGTCAAGGAAGACCGCGAGATGGGCGTCTTCTTCGATCAGGACTGGGGCAGCATGCCGGGCGTCTTCCCGGTGGCCTCTGGCGGGATCCACGTCTGGCATATGCCCGCGCTGGTCTCGATCTTCGGGAATGATAGCGTCCTGCAATTCGGCGGCGGCACCCTGGGCCACCCCTGGGGCAATGCGGCAGGTGCTGCGGCCAACCGCGTGGCGCTGGAGGCCTGCGTTCAGGCCCGCAACGAAGGCCGGGAGCTGGAGAAGGAAGGCAAGGATATCCTGATGGCGGCGGCGAAACATTCGCCCGAGCTGAAATCCGCGATGGAGACCTGGAAGGAAATCAAGTTCGTGTTCGACACCGTCGACAAGCTGGACGTGCAGCACCGCTGATCCCTGCTCAGCCCTCGAACACATCACAACAAGGACCAAGACCATGAGCACCATTCAGGACTACCCCTCCCGCCTGTCGGATCCCGCCTCGCGCAAGATGGAGACCTTCTCTTACCTTCCGGAAATGACCAAGGACCAGATCCGCAAACAGGTGGAATGGATCGTCTCCAACGGCTGGAACCCGGCGATCGAACACACCGAACCCAGCAACGCCACCGGCTATTACTGGTACATGTGGAAGCTGCCGATGTTCGGTGAAACCGACGTGGACGCGATCCTGGTCGAGCTGGACGAATGCCACGCCGCCAACCCCAAGCACCATGTGCGCCTTCTGGGATATGACAATTTCACCCAAAGCCAGGGCGCCAACATGGTCGTCTACCGCGGCGAGATGGTCTGATGCCCCTTTGCTGCCCGGCGCTCCCTCGTGCCGGGCAGCAAATTCCAAGCCCAGCAGGAGGAGCCCGCCATGAAAGACATGCTTGACGAATTTCGCGTCACCGATGCGCCCTTCTGGCGGCAGACCGGCGACGAGGTGGAGCTGTTCACCGCAGCCTGGGATGCCCGCATACCCGTCATGCTGAAAGGGCCGACCGGCTGCGGCAAGACGCGGTTCGTGGAACATATGGCCTGGAAACTGGGCCGCCCGCTGGTCACCGTCGCCTGCAACGAGGACATGACCGCCTCGGATCTGGTGGGGCGCTATCTCTTGGATGCCGACGGCACCCGCTGGCAGGACGGCCCGCTGACCTTCGCCGCGCGGCACGGCGCGATCTGTTACCTGGATGAGGTGGTGGAGGCCCGACAGGACACCACCGTTGCCATCCACCCGCTGACCGATGACCGCCGGGTACTGCCCTTGGAAAAGAAGGGAGAGCTTCTTCAGGCGCACCCCGACTTCCTGATCGTGATCAGCTACAACCCCGGCTACCAGTCCCTGATGAAGGACCTGAAACAGTCGACAAAACAACGCTTTGCGGCGATGAACTTCACCTGGCCCGAGGGTGAGACCGAAGCCGAGATTCTGGCCCATGAGGCAGGCATCGACACTGATACCGCAAGCAAGCTGGTCGAAATCGGCGCGCGCTCCCGCAACCTCAAAGGGCACGGGCTGGACGAAGGGGTTTCGACCCGGATGCTGATCCACGCCGGCCGGTTGATCAAGGGCGGCATTGCGCCGCGCGCCGCCTGCTCCATGGCGCTGGTCAACTCCATCACTGATGATCCGGATATGCGCGATGCTCTCGATGCCGCTGTCGCAACCTGGTTCTGAGACCCTGCCCGAAGACCGTGCAGCGCTGCTGAACAGCCTGCCGGGTGAGGTCGCCAAGGTCCTGCTGGCCACCCTGCCCGATGCGCGGCGCAAACTGTCGCCGCGTGCGCTGGATACCTGGTTGCGCGGCTGTGAAGCGCTGATGCAATTGGGCCGGGGCTCGGATCCTGTCATCGCCTGGATTGAAGCCGCGCCAGCCCTTGCCCGTGATCTGGGCGAGGATGTCCTTGGCGATCTGCTGCCGCTGCTGCTGGGCTTTGCCTCGCGCACCTCGGGCGCGGTGATTGCCCGGCTGCTGGAGACATCTCCGCAGGCCGCGATGCGGCTGGGCGATGCCATGCTTTTCATGGCTTACTTGCGTTTTCTGGAGCATCTTCTGGCCCGCGCGCCCCGCGCCGTGCGCCCGATGCTTGACCACCTGTCCGAACTGCTGGAGGTTCTGACCCTTGGGGGCTTACGCCGCTGGGCCGACTGGGGGGTGGAAGCGCACCGGACCAACTTCAAGGAACTGCTCGCCTATTTCTCGCTAGAGACCGAGGAAAGCCGGGCCGTCATTCAGCGCGAACGCAAGGGGACCTTGCTGGTCGATGTACAGCGGCGGTTGATGATGTACCTGCGCGCCCTTTGGGGGCGGGATTTCATGCTGACGCCAACGGCTGGCGATTTCGAGGATCGCACGGGCCTGCGCCCCTATTACGAGAGGTACAGCCTGCACCTGCCTGATGCGCTGGATGATTGGCAGGATCAGGCCGCGCTGGATCTATACCGCGCGCAAGCCGCCCATCTGGCTGCGCATCTCGCCTGTCTGCGCAAACCCATTCAGGGCGAAGGACTGAACGCCTTACAGACGGCCATGATTGGCCTCATTGAGGACGCCCGCGCAGAGGCCCTTGCCATCGCCCGCCTGCCCCGGCTGCGCGATCTTTGGGCACCGTTTCATCAGGACACCGCCCCCGGCATCGCCGGAGAGTTCGACCGCATCGCCCGCGCGCTATTGTTGCCGGATCAGGCCCCGGCTAGCGATCTTGCCGCCTGGGTACAGGGCGAATTCGCAGGTCTTGACCTGACGGATGCGGAGGCTGCCCGCGATCTGGGCCTGCGCCTTGCCGAACGCCTGCGCGGCCAGCCCTATTCGGCCTACACTGATCATCCCTCCTGTCCCTATCGCTGCGACAACCGGCTTCTGTGGGAATTCGAGGAACTGGAATTCGACACCGCATACGCCCCGCCGCCACAGGTGCGTAAATACGTCTCGGTCAGCGAAATGGTGAACGAGGTGGAGGTCGAAACCGCAGGCGAGGACGCACAGGAGATCTGGGTCCAATCGGCGGAGTTCTTTGATGACGACGGTCAAAGCTTCAACGAGAAGGAAGGCCGCGAGCCGCTGGCGCCGCCGGTGATGTATGATGAGTTCGACCACACGATCCAGATGATGCGCCCCGCCTGGGCCACGGTGCTGGAACGGCGCCCGCGTCTGGGCGACCCGACCGGGGCGGAGGCGATCCTCGCCGAACATCGCCCGGTGATGGAGCGGCTGAAGCACCGGCTGGACGCCATGCGCCCGCAGGGCATGCAGCGCATTCGCAAGCTAGAGGATGGCGATGTGATCGACATCGGCGCCGCCATCACCGCCGCCATCGACATACGCATGGGCCGCCAGCCCGACCCGCGCGTGATGATGCGCCAGGTGCACAAGACGCGCGACACCGCCGTCATGGTGCTGCTGGATCTGTCGGAATCGACGAATGATCCGGTGGGCGATGGCTCCACCGTGATGGATCTGACCAAATCGGCCTGTGTGCTGTTGTCAGAGGCGATCAACCGGGTCGGCGATGCCTTCGCCATCCATGGCTTTTGCTCGGACGGGCGCGCGCAGGTTTATTATGAACGGTTCAAGGATTTCGACCAGCCGTGGGAGGATCTGGCCACCGCCCGCCTGATGGGCGCCGAAGGGCGGCTCTCGACCCGCATGGGCACGGCGATCCGCCACGCGACGGCGCAGATGAAGCGGGTGAAGGCCACGCGCAAGCTTATGTTGGTTCTGACCGATGGGGCGCCCGCCGATATCGACGTGCGCGATCCGCAATACCTGCGCGCCGACACCCGCCGCGCGGTGGAGGAAGCCAGCCAAAGCGGCATCACCCCCTTCTGCCTGACGCTGGACCCTGGTGCCGATGCCTATGTGCAGCGGATCTTTGGCCCGCGTGGCGCGATGATCCTGGACCGGGTCGAGCGCTTGCCGGAACGCCTGCCGCAGCTTTATGCGGCGCTGACCCGCTGAGATCACGGCACCGAACGCTACAAGTCGAACTTTGGCAGGTAAACGCCTGACAAGGCGTCGATTTCCTGCGCGCACATTTCCGTCGCCGGAGACACATGATCTGCCTCTGCGGCGCCGGTGATCAGATACCAATGCCGCATCACCGGCAGATCCCGCCCGCGCAAGAGCGCCAGCCGCCCCGATGTGACCTCGTCATGCACGGTGTGCAGCGACAGGAACGCAATCCCCAGCCCCGCCAGAACTGCCTGTTTGATCGTCTCGTTCGAGGGCATCACCACCTTGTTGGGACTATGCCCCTCTGCCAACCGTTCGATAAACCGCTCCATCAGGATCCGGGTGCCGGACCCTTCCTCACGGCTGAGGAAGGTTTCCTGCAGCAGCCGATGCGGGTCATATCCGTCTTCCTGCGCCAGCGCATGATCCGGCGGCAGCACGATGCCATGCGGGTGCGGCCCCAGTGGGATCGCCCGGTGGATCACCCCGCGCGGTGGCCGCCCCATGATCGCCAGGTCATAGTCCCCCCGGTTCAGCGCCTGCATCACATCGGATCGGTTGGCCACCCGCAGCGAGATTTCCACATCCGGGATTCGGTCCTGCAACAGCCGCACCAGACGCGGCACGAAATACTTCGCCGTAGATACCGTCCCGAGCACCACATGGCCGCGCCGCCCTTGGGTCAGAGCGGTAATCTGCCGCTCTGCATGCGACAAATTCGCTTCGATCCGCTGTGCGGCGGCCAGCATCTCCTGCCCCGCCAGAGTCGGCTGAAACCCCGAACCATCGCTAGCCTTCTGTAGCAATGCCTCTCCAACTGCGCCTTCCAGGTTCTTGATTTGGCTGTGAATTGTCGGCGGCGTTTGATGCAAAAGATCCGCCGCCATGGTCAGGGAGCCTGTGTCCGCCACCGCCAGCAGCGCGCGCAATTGTTTGAGAGTGATGGCGTCGAACCGCAAATTCGAAATCCTCTAATCGATCTTTCTATTTTTTAAATTCCTTAAAAGTTCGATTTTTGCAAGCTTTGTCGCGTCAGGGAGGACAACCACATGAAAACTCTTGATCAGGTGCCCCAGGGGGCCGAGCCTGCGCTTGTTGCAGAACTGGACCGGCTGGCCGCTGTTGCTGCCGAGCTTGCCCAGCGCATTGCGCGCGGCGGCATCGACGAAAACCTTGCCGGAGCGGCGGGCACCAACACCGATGGCGATGCGCAAAAAGCGCTGGATGTGATCGCCGATGAGGCCTTCATGGCCGCCCTGCGCGAAGGCGATGTCCGTCACTATGCCTCGGAAGAGCAGGACACTGTCGTCACCATGAACCCCAAGGGGCAATTTGCCATTGCCATCGATCCGCTGGATGGCTCCTCCAACATCGACACAAATGTGTCCATCGGAACCATCTTTGGCATCTATCCGGCTGCGGACACGCCCGAGGCGTCGTTTCTGCGACCCGGCCGGGATCTTCTCGCCTCGGGGTATGCGATCTTCGGGCCGCAATGCGCGCTGATTGTCACCCTGGGCGACGGGGTGCTCAAATACGTGCTGGATCCGCAGAGCGGTACATTCCGTCTGCTGGGACAGGTCGCCGAGATCGCACCGGATTCCAACGAATACGCCATCAATACCTCGAATTACCGGCACTGGAGCAAACCGATCCGCGCCTATATCGATGATCGCGTGGCAGGGACCGAAGGGCCGACCGGCGCCGATTCCAACATGCGCTGGATTGCCTCCCTGGTGGCCGAGACCCACCGTATCCTGACACGGGGCGGGATCTTTCTGTACCCCGCTGATGGTCGGCAGGGCTATGGCCGGGGGCGGCTGCGCTATGTCTACGAATGCGCGCCCATCGCCTTTTTGATCGAACAGGCAGGCGGACGGGCCACCGACGGGCAGGACCCGATCCTGGATGCGGTCCCCGAGACCCTGCACATGCGCACCCCCTTTGTCTTCGGCTCGTCCAACAAGGTGGCACGGGTCGCCACCTATCACGATCTGCCGGACGAGGAGACATCCGCTCTCTTTGGCTTGCGCGGACTGTTCCGCGCCTGATCCTCACACCTTCAGGACATCGACATGAGCACCAAACACCCGATCATCAGTGTCACGGGGTCTTCCGGCGCGGGCACCTCGACCGTGAAAAAGACCTTCGACCAGATCTTCCGCCGCGAAGGCATTACCTCCGTTTCGATCGAAGGCGACGCCTTTCATCGCTACAACCGCGCCGATATGCGGGCCGAGCTGGAACGCAGACAGGCCGACGGCGATCACACGTTCTCGCATTTCTCCTATGACGCAAATGAGCTCGGGGAGCTGGAACGGGTCTTTCGCGAATACAGCCAGACCGGCAAGGGGCGCACCCGCACCTATGTGCACGACGCCGAGGAAGCCAAGCGGACCGGCGTTCCCCCGGGGGAATTCACCGCCTGGGCGCCCTTCCCCGATGATTCCGACCTTCTGTTCTACGAAGGGCTGCACGGATCGGTGGTGAACGATGATGTCAACCTTGCCGCGCTGGCAGATCTCAAGATCGGCGTGGTGCCGGTGATCAATCTCGAATGGATCCAGAAGATCCACCGCGACCGGGAATCGCGCGGTTATTCCACCGAGGCGGTGACCGAGACCATCCTGCGCCGGATGCAGGCCTATGTGCATTGCATCTGCCCGCAGTTTTCCGAGACCGACATCAATTTCCAGCGCGTGCCGGTGGTGGATACCTCCAACCCCTTTGTGGCGCGCTGGATCCCCACCCCGGACGAAAGCCTGGTGGTGATCCGGTTCAAGAACCCGCGCGGCATCGATTTTCCCTATCTGATGTCCATGATCGAGGGCAGCTGGATGACCCGCGCCAACAGCCTGGTGATCCCTGGCGGCAAGATGGATCTGGCGATGCAGCTGATCTTTACGCCGATGGTGATCCGCCTGGTCCGCGAAGCCAAACGTGCCTGAGGAGACTTCTCATGAATGTTCAAACCCCGGTGAAAGCCGATGAAACCCTGATGGCCAATGCCATCCGCGCTCTGACCATGGATGCGGTACAGGCTGCGAACTCCGGTCACCCCGGTGCGCCCATGGGGCTGGCGGATGTGGCAACGGTGCTGTTCAACCGCTTCATCAGGATCGACCCAAGCTGCCCCGACTGGCCCGACCGCGACCGTTTCGTGATGAGCGCAGGACATGGCTCCATGCTGGTCTATGCGATCCACCACCTGCTCGGCTACACGGATATGGACGCCGCTCAGCTGCGCAACTTCCGCCAGATGGGCGCGCGCACGGCGGGACATCCCGAATACGGCCATGCCGCAGGGATCGAAACCACGACCGGCCCCCTGGGCCAGGGGATCTCGACCGCCGTGGGCATGGCGCTGGCAGAACGCATGATGCAGGCCCGGTTTGGCGATGATCTGGTCGATCACTACACCTATGTGCTGGCCGGGGATGGCTGCCTGATGGAGGGGATCAGCCACGAGGCCATCGATCTGGCCGGGCATCTTGGCCTGTCGCGGCTGATCGTCTTTTGGGACGACAACCGGATCACCATCGACGGGCCCACGGATCTTTCGACCTCGATGAACCAGAAACAGCGGTTCGAGGCGGCAGGCTGGCATGTACAGGCCGTGGATGGCCACGCACCCGAGGCGATCGCCGCCGCGATTGCTGCCGCCCGCGCCGATGACCGCCCGTCGATGATTGCCTGCCGCACGGTTATCGGCAAAGGCGCGCCCAATATGGGTGGCAGCCACAAGGTGCACGGCGCCCCCCTGGGTGCCGAGGAGATCGCAGCCACCCGTGACGCCCTTGACTGGCCCCATGCGCCGTTTGTTATCCCCGATGGTGTGCGCAACGCCTGGGAAGACGTGGCAAAACGCGGCGCCAAGGCAAGAAAAGACTGGCAGGCACGCAAGGAAAACGCACCAAAGGCCGCGGAGTTCGACGCGGCCATGGCCCCGCCGGATGCAGAGGCGCTACACGCCGCGATCACCGCCTATAAGGCCCGCCTCAGTACCGATGCGCCAAAGGTCGCAACCCGCAAGGCCTCCGAAATGGCACTGGAGGTGGTCAATGCCACCCTGCCCAACAGCATCGGCGGCTCGGCGGATCTGACGGGGTCCAACAACACCCGCAGCAGCGCCATGCGGCCCGTCACGGCACAGGATTTCAGCAGCGATTACATCCATTACGGCATCCGCGAACACGCCATGGCCGCCGCCATGAACGGCATCGCCCTGCACGGTGGCTTCAGAACCTATGGCGGCACGTTCCTTGCCTTTGCAGACTATTGCCGCCCGGCCATGCGGCTCTCGGCCCTGATGGGGGTGCCCGTCACATACGTGATGACCCATGATTCCATTGGCCTTGGCGAGGATGGCCCGACGCATCAGCCGGTGGAAACCATCGCCTCGCTGCGCGCGATGCCAAACATGAACGTGATCCGCCCCGCCGATGCGGTGGAAACCGCCGAGGCCTGGGAGATGGCGGCCACTTCGGACACCACCCCCACGGTCTTGTGCCTGTCGCGCCAAGGCCTGCCCACCCTGCGCCGCAACCACAGCGCCGAAAACCTGACTGCACGCGGCGCCTATGTGCTGCGCGGCGGCGGCGCGCGGGACGTGACCCTGATTGCCACCGGATCGGAAGTGGAAATCGCCATGGAGGCCGCCGATCTGTTGGAAGCAGACGGGATCAAGGCCGCCGTGGTCTCCGCCCCCTGTTTCGAGGCCTTTGCCGCCCAATCCCCGGACTACCGCGCCGCCGTGCGCGGCAGCGCGCCCCGGGTCGGCGTCGAGGCCGCCATTCGCCAGGGCTGGGAGCTGTTCCTGGAACGCAGCGACGGCTTTGTCGGGATGAGTGGCTTTGGCGCCTCCGCCCCCGCCGAGGAGCTTTACCGCTACTTCAACATCACGGCCGAAGCCATCGCCGCCTCGGCCCGCCGACAGATCGAGAAAAGGACGAAGGCATGACCACGAAAGTCGCCATCAACGGCTTTGGCCGCATCGGACGCTGCACCCTGGCCCATATCATCGAAAGCGGTCGCAACGATATCGAGGTAGTGAAGATCAACGCCACCGGCCCAATTGAAACCAACGCGCATCTTCTACGCTATGACAGCGTGCATGGGCGATTTCCGCACCCTGTTGCGGTCAATGACGACACGCTGGATCTGGGCCGCGGCCCGATCAAGGTCTTCTCCACCTACAACCCAGAGGAACTCGACTGGGACGGCGTGGACGTGGTGCTGGAGTGTTCGGGTGTGTTCAATTCCAAGGAGCAATCCTCGGTCCACCTGAAACAGGGCGCGCGCAAGGTGCTGATCTCGGCCCCCGCCAAAAACGCCGACCGCACCGTGGTTTACGGCGTCAATCACCGCGATCTGCGCAGCGATGAGTTGGTGGTTTCCAACGGCTCCTGCACCACCAACTGCCTTGCACCGCTGGCCAAGGTTCTGAATGACGCCATCGGCATCGACAGCGGCATTGTCACCACGGTGCATTCCTACACAGGCGATCAGCCCACGCTGGATCGGCGTCACAAGGATCTCTATCGCGCCCGTGCGGCCTCGATGTCGATGATCCCCACCTCCACAGGTGCGGCCAAGGCCATTGGGGAGGTTCTGCCGGAACTGTCGGGCCGTCTGGATGGATCCGCCATCCGGGTGCCGACCCCGAATGTGTCTGCCGTCGATCTCACTTTCATGGCGGGTCGCGATGTGACCGAGGACGAGGTGAACGCCATCATGGCCGAGGCTGCGGCAGGAAACATGCAGCAGATCATCAGCTACGAGACCGAGCCCAAGGTCTCGATCGATTACAACCACGACAGCCATTCCTGCAATTTTGCTGCCGACCAGACCAAGGTTCTGGGCGCGCGGCTGGTGCGGGTGATGGCCTGGTATGATAACGAATGGGGCTTTTCCTGCCGCATGGCGGATACGGCCAATGCCATGGGGAGACTTCAGTGATGGACCTGCCGCAGATCGATCTTACCTCGGTCAAGGGCCGCCGCATTCTGGTACGCGCCGACCTCAACGTGCCGATGAATGAGGACGGCACAGTCAGCGATGACACCCGCATTCGCCGCTTTGCCGATGGGATGAAGCCCCTGCTGGCCGCAGGCGCGCGGCTGGTGATCCTGACCCACTTTGGCCGCCCCGAGCCGGGCGCCGAGGCCGGGCCGCATTCCGTCGAACCGCTGATCCCAGCCTTGGCACAGGCGCTGGGCCGCCCGGTCCGCTTCTGCCCGCACCTAATCGGAGAAGAGCCAGTCGCCCGCAGCCGGGGTCTGACGGATGGCACGGTCATGCTCTGCGAGAACCTGCGCCTGCATGCCGGGGAAACCGCCAATGATCTCGCCTTTGCCGCACAGCTGGCCAAGCTGGGCGATATCTACATGAACGATGCTTTCTCCTGTGCGCACCGCGCCCATGCCTCGACCGAGGCGCTGGCGCACCTGCTGCCAGCCGTCGCAGGCCCGTTGATGATCGAAGAGATCGCGGCGCTATCTGCGGCACTGGATAGCCCGAAACGCCCAGCCGTGGCGGTGGTGGGCGGCGCCAAGGTGTCCAGCAAGATCGCGGTGCTGAAGAACCTCGTTCAAAAGGTCGATCACATCATCATCGGCGGCGGCATGGCCAATACCTTTCTCTTTGCCGACGGCGCACCGATGGGCCGTTCGCTGCACGAGGCGGACCAGATCGACACCGTGCGGGAGATCCGCACGCTGGCGCAAAAGGCAGGCTGCACCCTGCATCTGCCCGAAGACGTGGTCGCCGCCTATGATTTTGCTGCCGGGGCAGCCCATGACATCACCGCCGCAGATGCCTGCCCGGCAGGCGCCATGATCCTCGATGCAGGCCCGCGTGCGTTGAAACGGTTCCAGTCGGTGCTGACCTCCTGTAAGACGATCCTGTGGAACGGGCCGCTGGGGGCGTTTGAACTCTCTCCCTTTGACCTTGCGACCCGGCATCTGGCACAGACAGCCGCCGATCTGACCCGGCAAGGGCTGGCTGTTTCTGTCGCAGGTGGCGGGGATACGGTTGCGGCCCTGAACATGGCCGGTGTATCTGGCGATTTCACATATGTCTCCTCCGCCGGGGGGGCTTTTCTGGAATGGCTGGAGGGTAAGACGCTCCCCGGCATTGCGGCGCTGCAAGGCGCGGCAGAAGCGGCCTAAGAGGTTTTCATGGCACTTATCACTCTTCGTCAACTGCTCGACCATGCCGCCGAACACGGCTACGGCGTGCCCGCCTTCAACATCAACAATATGGAGCAGGGCCTTGCGATCCTGAAGGCCGCCGCGAAATGCGACAGCCCGGTGATCCTGCAGGCCAGCCGCGGCGCGCGCTCTTATGCGGGCGACATCATGCTGCGGCACATGATCCAGGCGCTGGTGGAAATGTACCCCCATATCCCGATCTGCATGCATCAGGACCATGGCAACAACGAACAGACCTGCCTGTCGGCGATCCGCCACGGCTTTACCAGCGTGATGATGGATGGCTCGCTTGAGGCGGACATGAAGACGCCCGCCTCCTATGACTACAACGTCGAGATCACCGAGCGTGTCTCCCGCATGGCCCATTGGGTTGGCGCCTCGGTCGAAGGCGAGCTGGGCGTGCTTGGCTCGCTGGAAACCGGCGAGGCAGGCGAAGAGGACGGATCGGGCGCGGTGGGCAAGCTCTCTCAGGAACAGCTTCTGACCGATCCCGATCAGGCCAAGGATTTCGTGGCGAAAACCCAAGTGGATGCGCTTGCCATCGCCTGTGGCACCAGCCACGGCGCCTATAAGTTCAGCCGCAAACCCACTGGTGACATTCTGGCGATCAGCCAGATCGAGGCGATCCACGCCAAGATCCCCAATGTGCATCTGGTGATGCACGGCTCGTCGTCCGTGCCGCAGTACCTTCAGGACCTGATCAACGAGTTCGGTGGCGAAATGCCCCAGACCTATGGCGTGCCGGTCGAAGAGATCGAGCGCGGCATCAAGTCGGGCGTGCGCAAGGTCAATATCGACACGGATAACCGCATGGCGATCACCGGCCAATTCCGCAAGGTCGCGCAGGAAAAACCGACCGAGTTCGACCCGCGCAAGTTCACCATCCCTGCGATGGAAGAGATGGAAAAACTCTGCCTTGACCGTTTTGAACGCTTCGGCACCGCAGGCAATGCCGCGAAGATCACGCCGATCGATCTGGATGAGATGGCAAAACGCTACGGCAGCGGTGCGCTGGCGGTCTGATCTCTCCCGCGCGAAGCGAATCCGGGGGGCGTTCGCGCCCCCTGCCCCTCCCCGATATGACGAGGTTCCCGATGTCCTTTGACCGCAGCGTGAAGATCGCGCCCTCCATCCTCTCTGCCGATTTCGCCAACTTTGGGCAGGAAATCCGCGCCATTGAGGCCGAAGGCGCCGACTGGGTGCATGTGGACGTGATGGATGGTCACTTCGTCCCCAACCTCACCTTTGGACCGATGGCGGTCAAAGCCTTCCGCCCGCATGTGAAAACCGTGATGGACGTGCACCTGATGATCGCGCCGGTCGATCCCTATATCGAGGCCTATGCCGATGCGGGCGCCGATGTGCTGACTGCGCATATCGAGGCCGGACCCCACATTCACCGCACCCTACAGGCCATTCGCGCGTCGGGCATGAAGGCGGGCGTTGCCCTCAATCCCGGCACCCCGGCCGAGGCGGTGGCGCATCTTCTGGACCTCACCGATCTGATCTGCGTGATGACGGTGAACCCCGGCTTTGGCGGGCAGAAATTCATCGACATGACGGGCAAGATCACCGACCTGCGCCAGATGATCGGCGACCGCCCCGTGCATATCGAGATCGACGGCGGCGTTGATCCCACCACCGCCCCCAAGGTGCGCGCGGCAGGTGCCGATGTGCTGGTCGCCGGATCGGCGGTCTTCAAGGGTGGCTCGGTCGACAACCCGGGCGTTTATGGCGAAAACATCCGCGCCATCCGCGAAGCGGCCAATGCCGCTTGAGGCGCTGATCTTTGATGTGGACGGCACCCTTGCGGAAACCGAGGAGCTGCACCGGCGCGCCTTCAACGAGACATTCGCCAAAGAAGGCCTCGACTGGCACTGGACCCAAGACGACTACCGCCGCCTGCTCCAGACCACCGGCGGCAAGGAACGCATAGCCCACCATATGCGTGACCTTGGCCTTGCGCCCGAGAGTATCGACATTCCCGCGCTGCACAGGGCCAAGACGGATCGCTATGTGCGCCTGATGGGCGACGGCGGGTTGAACCTGCGCCCCGGCATTGCCGCGCTGATCACAGAGGCAAAGGATGCAGGGCTGACCCCGGCCATTGCCACCACCACCAGCCGCCCCAATGTCGATGCCCTTTGCCATGCCTGTTTCGGCGCGCCTGCCGACAGTATTTTCCCGGTCATTGCCTGCGGCGACGAGGTCGCTGCCAAGAAACCCGCGCCGGATGTCTATGAGCTGGCCTTGAAACGTCTGGACATCGCCCCGGAAAACGCCCTGGCGTTTGAGGACAGCAGCAACGGTTTGCGCAGCGCCGACGCCGCCGGGCTGGCCTGTATCGTCACCCCATCGATCTACACAGGCGGCGATGATTTCACCGGCGCCGAATGCGTGGTCCCGGATGTCACTCACCTCGGCGGAATTGAGGCGCTCGCACCCCTTCTGCCCACGCCGCAAACCGTCTGACAAAAGGATCAAGATATGGCCGTCTCCCCTCCCGTTTGCGATTTCGGCTGGCGCGCGCCGGATTTCCGCCTGCCAGCCACCGATGGCAAGACCTACAGCCTTACGGATATCGCAGGCCCCAAGGGCACGCTGGTGATGTTCATCTGCAATCACTGCCCCTATGTGATCGCGGTTCTGGACCGGATCGAGCGCGATGCACGCGACCTGCAAGCCTTGGGCATCGGGATGGCGGCGATCTGTTCCAATGACGCGGAAACCTATCCCCGCGACAGTTTCGAGAAGATGGTCGAACTGGCCCGTGACCGAGCCTTTCCCTTTCCCTATCTGCATGACGCAGATCAAAGCGTCGCTCGCAGCTGGAATGCCGCCTGCACACCGGATTTCTTTGGCTTCAACGCCGCAGGCGCGCTGCAGTACCGGGGCCGCCTCGATGCTTCGGGGCGCAATCCGGCGCCGGAAGGCGCCCGGCGCGAATTGTTTGAGGCCATGCGACAGGTCGCAGACACCGGCCAGGGCCCGGCGGATCAAGTGCCGTCGATGGGCTGTTCGATCAAATGGAAGGATCCCGCATGAGCCGCGCAATCGTTTTCGACCTTGACGGAACGCTGGTGGACAGCGCCGCCGACATCCACGCCGCCGTGACCCAGATGCTGACAGAGTTTGGCAAGCCGCCGCTGACCCTGGCGCGGGTGACCAGCTTTATCGGCAATGGCATACCGAACCTTGTCCGGCTGGTCATGCGCGACAGCGGCATCCCCGAAGCCGATGAGAACCTCGCCATCACCCGGATGATGGCGTATTACGCAGCGCATCCCGCCGACCTGTCGCAGCCCTACCCGGGCGTGACCGACTGCCTTACGCGCCTGCAGGAGGCTGGCATTCGCCTTGGCGTCTGTACCAACAAATTCCGGGCCCCGGCGCTGCAGATCCTCGAAGCACTGGATCTGATGCAGTATTTCGACATCGTCGTAGGCGGTGATACTCTGCCCGTCCGAAAACCCGACCCGGCCCCTTTGCACCACGCCTTTGAAACCCTGGGCGGGACCTCGCGGATGTATGTAGGCGACAGCGAGGTCGATGCAGAGACGGCGCAGCGGGCGGGCATCGACTTTGCCCTTTTCACGCAGGGTTACCGGAAAACCCCGGTGGATCAGCTGGTCACGGCCTGCACCTTCGACGCCTTCCGGCATCTGCCCGCTATCGCAGACCGCGTCATGACGGTCAAAGCCGGGTCGGTCTGACCTGCCCCGCCGCCGCCCCCGGCAGGTGCTTCACCCGCCAAATGCCCCGGCCAGATGATCGATCAGCGCCCTGATGCGCGTGGTCAGATGCCTGTTGGGCGGGTAGACCGCATATAGCGGCATATTCACCGTGCCCCGATCCGCAAAGAGCTGCTTCAGCTCGCCGCTCTCCAGAAATGGGCGTGCCGCGTATTCCGGGACCCGGCCAATGCCCCGCCCCAGCGCTGCCATATTGACCACCGCGCGGGGGGAATTCGCCCTGAAATCCCCAGTGACCGTGACCGCGATCTGCCGACGCCCCTGGCTGAAGGTCCAGACCTCTGGCTGCGACGAAGCCGTCATCAGCAGGCAATTATGTGTCGACAGCGCGTGGGGTTCCTTTGGCTCGCCATGGGCCGCTAGATAGTTGGGCGATGCGGCCACAACCACCGGCATGTCGGTCAGCTTGCGCGCCACCAGCGAGGAATCCTTCAGCGTGCCGAACCGCACCGCAAGATCGACGCCGTCCTCAAGGATCGAAATATGCTGGTCAGAGAGCACAAGTTCGATCCGCACATCCGGATGCGCGGTTTGGAACGGCTGTAGCGCCTGCACCAATTCGCGGCTACCAAGCCCGGTCGGGGCCGTGATGCGGATCGGACCGACAAGCTGCTGCTGGCGCTGCTGCACCACGTCCTCCAGCTCTTCGAACTGATCAAGCAAGGCGATGCAGCGTTCCAGATAGGCCTGTCCGGTGTCGGTCAGAGTGACGCTGCGCGTGGTCCGGTGCAGCAATTGCGCGTCCAGTCTTTCCTCAAGCCGGGCCACATATTTGCTGGCCAGTTTGGTGCTGATTCCCACCTGCCGGGCACCCGCGGTAAAAGAGCGTTGCGCCGCCACGGCAGCAAAGGTGCGCATACAATCCAGCGTGTCCATTCTATGGAGTTCCTTGCATATTTTTTGTCGTCAATCCGTACATTATACTTCGTCAATTTCACCGGTTACCCTCACAATATGGCGAGTTTACCTTTGCCTTGTCCATAAGCCGCACAGGCATCAGACAAAGGAAGGAAACCCCAAATGTCCAATTCAATCCGTATTCACGGCTTCCCGCTCTCCGGCCACTCCCACCGGGTCGAACTGCTTGCGAACCTCGCCGGCATCGCACATGAGGTCATCACCGTTGACCTCGCCGCAGGCGCCCACAAGGAAGAGCCGTTCCTGTCGCTGAACCCCGCCGGTCAGGTGCCGGTAATCGAAGACGGTGAC
Organism: Phaeobacter sp. CAU 1743; assembly: GCF_039839315.1. Taxonomy (NCBI): domain Bacteria; kingdom Pseudomonadati; phylum Pseudomonadota; class Alphaproteobacteria; order Rhodobacterales; family Roseobacteraceae; genus Phaeobacter; species Phaeobacter sp. CAU 1743. The sequence continues at coordinate 23,005 of NZ_JBDOQR010000058.1, forward strand.
ACCGTGATCGCTGACTCCAACGCCATCCTGGTTTACCTGGCTCGCAAGTACGCGCCGTCTTTCCTGCCCACCGATCCGGTGCTGGAAGCCGAGGTGCAGAAATTCCTCAGCCTGGCAGCTGGCGAAATCGCCTTTGGCCCGGCTGCAGCGCGTCTGATCAACGTCTTCAACGCCCCCTTTGACGCAGAATTCTGCGCGGCAACCGCCGCTGCCGTCTTTGGCAAGATCGAGGCGCATATGGAAGGCCGTGAATTCCTGGTGGGCACCGAGCCGACCATCGCCGACATCGCCATCTATTCCTACAGCGCGCATGCACCCGAAGGTGGCATCTCGCTGGAAGCCTACCCGAACCTGCGTCGCCTGCTGGCCAATATCGAAGGTCTGAAAGGCTTCAAAGCAATGCCCGTGACCAAGGTCGGCCTCGCAGCCTGATTGGTTTGGCCGTGGCGTCTTTTTCGGCGTTGCGCCACGGCCCCCTTGCCACCTGTGCTCCCCTGCAGTCCCAAAGCCTGCGCCGCATCGACAGAGAATTCGATGCCTTGCTTTCCGTCGCCGCGACGTAGCTTCAAGACGATTCTTGCGGCCCCTAGACATGTTCCTCCATCTGGACAGAACTCGGAACGCCCCTGATTTTCGCCAGAACTCCGTCATTTTCCAAAATTGCCGCAACAGCCGCTAATTCCAGATCCATAGAATGTCTCCCGCGACTGAAGGCTTATCACGCCGCTTGATGGTGTTTTCGTGTAGCCTCAAACCCGCCATGCAAAACGCCTTATGATTTCAGATTGCCAAACAGATTACACCCTAGATTGCATATCATTCAAGCAAGTTACGTCAGGAACGTAAATGAGTTCCGACAGCATGATCTTTGTTCTACAGCGTGCAGGCCAATTCTCCCAACTTCGCCGTCCTTGGTCCAACCGCCGCCTGATCCGCCGGATCACCAAGGCGCCGGATAAAGGTAGGACGCAGCGCGATCCGGCGTAATGGATCAGCCCAAATCCCCTTTCGTCAGCAACCACAACCACGCGACTTTGGCAGGCCACAGGATATCGCTTGCTCTGATAGGCTTCCAATATCCGGACCACAAATCCGGCCGCAGGAGCATCACACGTGGGGCCGGAAACACACAAGCAGCAACGCGTTCTAGATCTTGTAGGCAGGCAACCCGTCCAAGGCCTCTTTCAGCGCTTGTCCCCAGCCCGATGAAATCGCCTGATAGGCCGGATCGTCGATTTCAATCCGGGAAATACTTCTCTGATCAAAGCTGTCGTTGTCATACACATGCACATCAAACGGCGGTGCGACGGAGAGGTTTGATTTGACGGTTGAATCGAATGAAACCAGCAAAAGCTTCAGCGCGTCCTCTGTCGACATTTCCGGTCCGAAGGCCCGCACGAGGATGGGTTTGCCGTATTTGGTTTCACCAATCTGGAAAAATGGCGTGTCTTCGGAAATTTCGATGAAATTGCCTTCGGGGTAGACAAGGAACACCGTCGGCGCGCCGCCTTTGATCTGGCCCCCGACGATGACAGAGGCGCTGAAGGCATCCGACGATTGCTGCCCCTCAGGGGTGCTGTAGGAAATCACCTCGCGTAGGGTCGAGCCGACCAGACGGGCCACCTGGAACATGGTGGGCTGGTTCAGAATTCCGGGATCACGGTCATCGGCGGCTTCGGTACGTTCGCGCAGCAGGCTGATCAGGGCCTGTGTTGTTGCAAGGTTACCCGCCGTCATGATCGTTATGCTGCGCTCCCCCGGGACGCCGAACGTGAACATCTTGCGCGTGGAGGCAAAGTTATCGACACCCGCATTGGTGCGCGTATCCGACATGAAAATAAGGCTATGGTTCAGCCGCATCGCCACGCAGTAAGTCATAGGGAGTCACCAACAGATCAAGATCGCGAAACTTTCTTACTGCTGCACCTGTAAAGATACAATGAGTGACTCCTCACCGTGCCCTATCCGCAGGCCTGAGATCGGCGCAGCATCATGGGCGTCGCGTCCAATGGCAAGCCGCACATAGCGCTCGTCCGGTGAGATCTGGTTAGAGACGTCAAAGCCGACCCATCCCAGCCCCGTGATATGGGCTTCAGCCCAGGCGTGGCTGGCATCCTGATCGATCCGGTCGTCCATGACCAGATACCCGCTGACGTAACGCGCCGGAAACCCCAGCAGGCGAGCCGCGGAAATGAAGATATTTGCGTGATCCTGGCAGACCCCGCTGCCCTGACCCGCAGCCTCTTCCGCCTTGGTTTCGGTATGGGTTTCATTGAGCGTATAGGGCACGGCGCCAAGGACGGCCGCGGACAGCAGGTGCATCTTTTCCAGCTCGCTCCCTTGGTCCGGCACGCCATCTGCGATCGCTTTGATCAGCGGGCCAGCCTTGGTCAAAGCGGTGGATTGCTGGAAATACCAAAGCGGGGCACGACCATAGACAGGGCCAAGCACCCCGGCTTTGTCCTCGGTGTCCACCTCGCCGCGGGCGGTTATCGTCAACCCGGTTGCCCCTTCGTCCGCGCAGATCAGGCTGACGCGGTTACCGTGATGGTCACGATAGCTTGCCGCAACGCTGCCGTGCTCCACATCGATGTCCCAGTTTTTTACCTGTTGCAGGGGGCCGTCGACAGGTTGCAAACGGACCTGTTGCAGGGCGCCGGATACGGGATGATCGTAGATGTAGGTGGTGTTATGGGCGATCTTGATGCGCATCTAACTGATGAACCTGTATTCTTGTTCGATCCTCGTGCCGATGTCGGCGATATCGATGATCGATTGCGATATGAACTCGTGAAGCCCGTCTTCGAAGATGGATCCGATGTCCCGGTGCTGCAACCGTGCCTGCAGGGCACGCGCTGCCTTCAGACTACCACTTTCCTCGCCTCCGGTCGGACAGAGGGCCGCAAGATTTGAGGTGATGTTGCAGGCACAGAACGCCAGTGACCGGGGGAAGCGTTCATCGAGCAAAAGAAACTCTGCGATGCTGGCGGCGTTGAAATCATCGTCAAACGCGTGACGAAAGGACCGGTGCGCCGAGACCGAGCGCAGGATCATTTCCCACTGCACATTATCGAGCCTGCTTCCGACGAAGGACGGCGATGGCAGAAGTGCGTGATACTTCACATTCACAATCCGCGCGGTGCTGTCCGCCCGTTCGATAAAGGTGCCAAGACGGCAGAAGTTATAGGGATCGTTACGCAGCATGGTGCCGTGCAAGGCCCCGCGCACAAGGGCAGATTGATGCCGGATCGCTTCAAGCGTCTGTGGCAGGTCCGCCTCGGACACAGGTGTTTTAAGAAGATCCGTCAGCACCATCCAGGTTTCGTTCACGGCAATCCAGACTTCGGTGGTCAATGCGGTGCGGACAAGTCGCGCATTGTCTCGCGCTGCCTTGATCACCGACAGGACCGAGCTTGGGTTGCTTGGCTCCCGCAGCAAATAATCGCTGACGTTCTGGCTGGTGTATTCGAGATGCCTTGCGTCAAAGCCCTGTTTTTGCGCTGCGGCAACAATGATCGACCGCCAGTCCGATGCTGGATCCGTGGAGCGCGTCAGGGCAATACGGAACCCCGCTTCGATCAGACGTGCGGTGTTTTCGGCCCGTTCAAGCCCGCGGAACATCCAGTACAGACCGCCTGCAGTTTTTCCCAGCATATCAGCTCTCCAGGACCCAGGTGTCTTTGGTACCGCCGCCCTGGCTCGAATTCACCACAAGGCTGCCCTCGGTCAGGGCAACGCGGGTAAGACCGCCCGGCGTAATGTTGATCTCCTTGGGTGAAACCAGCGCGAAGGGCCGCAGGTCGACATGGCGCGGGGCCAGGCCCTTTTCAGTGAAAATCGGCACGGTCGACAGGCTCAGCGTTGGTTGGGCAATATAGTTGGCCGGGCGCGCGATCAGTTTTTCCCGGAAGGCTTCGATTTCCTTCTTGCTGGCCGCGGGGCCAACCAGCATGCCGTAGCCGCCCGATCCGTGCACCTCCTTCACCACCAGGTCGGAAAGGTTATCCAGCACGTATTTCAGACTGTCCGGCTCAGAGCAGCGATGCGTCTCCACGTTCTTCAGTATCGCTTTTTCGCCGGTATAGAATTCAATGATCTCGGGCATGTAGCTGTAGATCGCCTTGTCATCGGCCACCCCCGTGCCGGGCGCGTTGGCAATGGTAATGTTGCCCGCGCGATAGATGTCCATGATGCCCGGCACGCCCAGCATGGATTGCGGGTTGAAGGTCAGCGGGTCAAGGAAATCATCATCGACCCGGCGATAGATCACATCAACGGTACGGTATCCGCGTGTCGTGCGGACCTTGATCCGCCCGTCAATGATGCGCAGGTCGTGCCCCTCGACCAGCTCGACCCCCATCTGATCGGCGAGAAAACTGTGCTCGTAATAGGCCGAGTTGTGAATTCCCGGCGTCAGCACCACCACAAAGGGGCGGCCTTCGCAATTCGGCGGGGCTGATGCCTCAAGCGAGGCGCGTAGGTTCTTGGGGTAATCGCTGACCCGCTGTACCTTGATCTGGCTGAACAGCTCCGGGAACATCTGCAGCATCGTCTCCCGGTTTTCCAGCATGTAGCTGACCCCGGAGGGCGTCCTAGCATTGTCTTCAAGTACGAAGAACTCATTCTCGCCCGTGCGCACGATGTCGGTGCCGACGATATGGGTGTAGACGCCACCAGCGGGAGTAAAGTCGATCATCTGCGGCAGGAAGGCATCGTTTTGCGCAATTACAGAGATCGGCACGATGCCCGCCCGCAGGATTTCCTGCCGGTTGTAGATATCGTGCAGAAAGGCATTGATCGCCCGCACCCGCTGATCAACGCCGCGGGCAAGGGCGCTCCACTCCCGGTTCGATAGAATCCTGGGTATCAGGTCGAAGGGGATCAGCCGTTCTTCCGCATCATCCTGACCATAGACATTGAATGTAATGCCGGTGCGTCGGAAAAATCGCTCCGCCTCTTCGGATTTCTGGGCAAGGCGCACAACGTCCTGCTGGTTGAACCATGCATGGTAGCGGTCGTAGGGACCCCGCACACCGTTTGAGCGACACATTTCGTCGAAAAATTTATCTTTACTCGTCATACCTAACCGTTGCCAGACACGTAGCATAGCACAAGAACTGACAACTTTTTAGCCCCTGCCGCATCGGTCGATGCCTATTTTTTGAGCGCAATCGCACCTACGCAACGAGACGTCAGCTTCGCGGCCTGAGCCATTTTTGGACTTAGGTTACTCCACAATCGAATCCACGCGCTCGGCAGTTTGTCGTTATCGACTAAGCAGCGGAACAAAGATCTGACACCAGACAGAAAAATGTCGCTCACGGTCTTGGCTAACAGATCTCGCATGAGGCAATCGCGCTACACATTCCAAAAGCACACCCACCGCAAGCACAGCTGCAACTTTGAAACGGGCAACCATCCCAATCCACGAGAGTTTTCTTTTCTAACGTGATAGAGTGGTGCGGGTGAAGGGACTTGAACCCCCACGCCTTGCGGCGCCAGAACCTAAATCTAGCGAAAATCTAACCTTTTCAACGGCTGGGCGGTGGTTTTTTTACAAAACACAAGGTGAACGTAGGGAGAAAGTGTAAAACGCCTATTTCACCGGCTCGGCTGTGATCGAGGTCTTATAACCGCCGCTATCGAGAACGTGGACCGCCCGGCTGATCAGCCATTCACCGTCTACATAGGACCGGAACCCGATGGCGTTTAGCCGTGCCTCGGCAACCGCATCGGGGTTGCCCGGCATCGTCAGCGAGAAGCTGCGCCCTGCCCGTGCGAGGCGCTTCAACTCCGCTTCTGCGGTTCGCTGGGCCGTGGCCTTGTCGGGAAAGCGGCGGCGCAACCGGACTGCCGGATCGCCCTCGCCCGCCTCGACCTCGACCGGCTTGCCTGCCTTGAGATCCTGCGTTGTGGCGATCACGCGCCCGACCCGCTCACGCAGGCTGTTGCGGTAACGCCATTCGGTCACCGCCTTTTTGCGGACCTCCACAACCGGCATGGGCTGGCCGGATGCCGTCACGCTTTCCCCGCGCCGGGTCATGATCAGGCGCCCGTTGCCCGGCTTGGCAATCGCGTCGAAATCCCGTGCAATCCGCGACAGGAGGTTGATATCGCTTTCGTCGATCTGGTCGATATGGGGCAATTTTTCGTCACGCAGACTTTCGGAAACCATCGCCTCGAGGCCGTGCTCGCCCGCGATCTTGTCGACCATGGCGCCGACGGTGGTGCCTGCGGGCCAGCTCCGCTTTTTTTGATCGGTCAGCGCCGTCTTTCCGCTGGTGGTTTCCCCATTCACCGATGCGGTGCCGGTGATCGTCACGGCATCCGGGGGGCCACCTGCCTCTATTGTATCAGCGATAAACAGGCCCATGTAAGTCAGGCTCAGCGGGAACCCCAGCCAGACCTTGATTTCGGCGCCCGCACGCGGTTCCTGGATCTTGGCGAACAGGTTGGTGTCGCTCAAGGTAATCTGGACGTGGTCGGACTGGACCCCCGCTCCATCGGCAACGCGCAGGCTGACCATGCGCGGCGCCAGAATGCTACTGATATCCTCGCCGTCGACAGTGACGCGAAAGAACGGACGGAAATCCATCAATCCCATAGGCGCAGGCTTTCGGCTTCTTTCGGGGCATCGATCACAGGTAGCAAAAGCCGGGTGCCCAGCGGCAGGATCGGCCCCAGCGCGGCAATGCCTTGGTTCGCCTCGATCACTGTTTCGAGCGCTCCCCGGATCTCGGCGCCGTAGTGACGCCAGACAATCTCGTCGAGCGTTTCGCCCTCCTTAGAGTCTGATTCAAAACTTTTCGAGTGAATTCATTGTCTTGCGAGCATCCGCGTGACGCGGCGGATGTGTGCGATTGTGACCCAAGCTGCCGCGCTGGCGATGGATTTTTCCCAATCCTTC
>NZ_JBDOQR010000059.1:0-29212 GCF_039839315.1 Phaeobacter sp. CAU 1743
AAGGATTGGGAAAAATCCATCGCCAGCGCGGCAGCTTGGGTCACAATCGCACACATCCGCCGCGTCACGCGGATGCTCGCAAGACAATGAATTCACTCGAAAAGTTTTGAATCAGACTCTGAGGCTCTATTACGCGCAATTCGAAGAGCTGGAGACCTTTGCCCGCTTTGGCACCCAGATCGATGCCGAGACACGGCAGCGGCTGGACCGGGGGCTGCGGGTGCGGGAAATCCTGAAGCAGCGTGAACATCACCTGCTTGAGGTGGCGGACCAGATCGCGGCGCTGCTGGCCGCGACCGAAGGGTTGTTCGATGCCATTCCTGCTGACAGGGTCAGCGATGCGGGACTGCATGCGGCTCGGGCCGCCCGCCGGACCTGTCCCGAGATCTGCGATGCCATCGAGGGCGGCGCGCCGCTGGACCCGGCGCAGCGGGCGGCCCTGATCACGGCGATGCAGGCGGCGCTGACCGGGTTCTATCCCGACGATTCGCATTCGCCGCGGCGCGAAGGAGTGGGTGATGCAGACGCTTGAGGCGCTTTCGGCGCGGATGCACACCACCGCCGAGATCCATTCCATCGTACGCACCATGAAAAGCCTCTCTTCGGTCAGTATCCGACAGTACGAACGCGCCGCTGCGGCGATGCTGCAGTATGAACGCACGGTGGATCTGGGGTTGCAGGCTGTGCTGCGTGATCAGTCTCTGCAGCCGCAAGTGGGGTCACCCGCAGAGGTGGCGCCGGGATCAGCGCTGATCGTCATCGGCTCTGACCGGGGGCTGTGCGGGCGGTTCAACGACCGGATTGGTGGTCGCGCGGTCGCGCGGCTCTTGGAGGAGAGCGATTGCCGCCTCTGCGTGCTGGGCCAGCGGGTGGCAGCGCATATGGAGGCAGAAGGGCATATGCCCGATGCGCTGTTTGCGCTGCCCGGATCGGCCGCCGGTCTGACGGCCACGGTGCATGCGGTTGCGGTGGAAATCGACCGTTGGACCGAAGCGGGCGTCGGGACAGTCTCACTTTTGTTCAACCGCCGCGCCGGGGCTTCATTGGCGGTGCCGACCGAGTGGCCGCTGCTGCCGGTGCCGCGCGGGGATCTCGATGCGCTGGCCCGCAAACCCTGGCCATCGCGCAGCCTGCCGACCTACCGCATGGCGCCGACCAAGCTGTTCTCCTGGCTGATCGGGCAACGGATCTTTGTGCAGATCTATCGCGCGCTTGCCGAATCCCTGGCCAGCGAACACGCCGCGCGTCTGGCTGCCATGCGCCGGGCAGAGGGCAATATCAGCGACCACCGCGAAGAGCTGATGGATGCCTATCGCCAGAAACGGCAGGAGGAAATTACCCGCGAGCTGCTGGATATCATTTCAGGCTTCGAAGCGGTGGATCAGGGGGATCCAGCCTGACAGCCCTGTGTCGGCGCGGCGGACTGGGTACAGGCGCCGTTACGGGCGTTGCAGCTGGTCTTTCGGCATCATCATATGCACGCCTTTTTCGCGGTTCACCGTCTGGGTGATGCGCAGATCCGCAGCGAGACTGCAGAGCATATAGGCGTCTTCCCGGCTGATCCCCAATCGCGCCTCGGCCACGGCAATCATGTCCCGCAGGGCCATTTCGGCGCAGACATCCAGATCGGGATGCATGCCCATGGTGATGTGATGCGACGGCGTTTCTGCTTGTGGGTAGTCCAGCGACAGGTCCCTGCGCAGGGTCAGGCGGAAATGCCCGCGCAGCGCCGTTTCGATGGCGGTGACGCAGACCTCGCCATCGCCCTGCGCGGCATGACCGTCGCCACAGGAAAACAGCGCCCCCGGCGCCAGAACCGGCAGGTACAGCGTGGTGCCCGCGACCAGTTCCTTGTTGTCGATATTGCCGCCATGGCGACGTGGCTCGATGGTGGAGATCCGCCCCCACTCGGGCGGCGGCGCCACCCCCATAACCCCAAAGAACGGCGCCAGCGGCAGATCGGTACCCCAGGGCAGGCGGGCCAGTTGCCGATCGGCGTCCAGCGGCAGGATGGTGCGTTGGCGTTTGGGAAAGTCCAGCGGCAGGGTCCCGGCCAGCGGCCGGATCATGTTGTAGCCCCAGTCCTGCCGTAGCGAGATGTCGAGGATTTCGACCTGCAGCACATCACCCGGCTGGGCGCCATGCACCTCGACCGGGCCGGTCAGGATATGGCCCGGCATGCCCGGCAGACCGGCGGCGTGAATTTCCAGCAATTCCGGCGGCACGTGAAAACCATCTCCGGGCAACATGTCGGGGCCACCCGAGACGGTGTCGATGATGACCTCTTCGCCGCTGTCGATGGACAGGGCAGGCGGATGGGCCGCGTCGAAAAAGCCCCAGTGGCAGCTCTGCACCGATGCGGGAAGGGTGGATGTCATGATGCGTCTCCTGCCGGTTCCGTTGTGATCTGTGCGCCGCTGTTACTTGCCGGTGTCTATGTCGAACAGCTCGGTCTCCCAGCTGTCGTCGCCGGGGTCCATTTCGCTCCGCAGCGCGTCAAAGCGGGTGGTCAGATGTTCGCGCATGGCTGTGCGGGCCACATCGCTGTCGCCGGTGGCAATCGCTTCGATGATGGTCACGTGCTCGCAATGCGACACCTCCAGCGACGGCCCGCTTCGGGCGCGGGCGCGGATGCGGATCCATTCCGGGTTCTCGCGGATCCGGTCGAGCAGGGCAAAGGAAGTGAGCAAGGGCCGGTTGCGCGCGCATTGGGCGATTAGCCGGTGAAAGGCGCCATCCCAAAGCTCGATTGCCTCGGGACCGTTGGATTCAAACTGCCGCTGGGCCAGACGGCGCAGGCGCATCAGCTCATCCGGCTGCATCCGTTTTGCACACAGCGCAGCAAGCTCCGGCTCGATACACAGGCGCGCTTCCATCACTTGTAGCGCGTTGGTCTCCCCGGCGATCTTGGCCGCGAGGTCGCCGGTCGGATCGGCGGGTTGTCCGGCAAAGGTGCCCTTGCCCTGTTTGCGCCAGACCAGCCCCTGTTCTTCCAGACTGTCGAGCGCCAGACGCACCGCCCTGCGGCTGACGTCGAACTGTTCCGACAGAACCCGTTCGGTGGGCAGTTTTCCGTCCGCGGCGAGGCTGCCCGATTTGATCAGGGCCAGAACCTTTTGTTTGATCGGCTCGATGGATGAGCTGCGGGAGTGTGATGACATGACAGACTTTTTCTCAGACAGGGTCTGCATATTGAAGCAAAAAATGGCGCAAAGGGTAAAAACAACAGCGCCCGGGGCATACCGGGCGCTGTTTGATCAATAATCGACGGCCTGCGATTTGCTGGGGCGTCCTTCTGCGATGCGGCGGGCCTCTGCCGCGGCGATATCGGCGTCGATGCCTTCGCGGGTGGGCAGGCCAGAGAACCGCTCGGCCGTGGGCATGCCCTTGGAGAAATGCACATAGCGTTCTTGCGCGACCTCCCAGAGGCGGGCCAGCTCACCCAGGGGGTCCGCGTGGTCATCGGCCCGGATGTCGAGCCAGGCATGCTCTTGTCCGCGATGGATCACCAGTCCGGCGGCCTGACGGCCCCGTTTGTCGCCACCTGCGGCCTCCCCGGCTTGCATGGCCACGATCAGACGCTCGGCAAAGGGCAGATCCGCGTTGTCCTTGTAGGCCGCCGAGGTTGCCTCGATCACCTCGGGGCCGGTCAGCATATTGCCCGCCACCGAATGATCCTCGGCCAAGAGGTGCCCGGCCCAGTCGACGCAATCGGCGCCGGTATGGGCGACAAAGCGACCTTCGGCATCCATCATATGGGCCTGGCGGATCGCCTGCCCCTGATCGCTAAGGGCGAAATCGGCGAGCACCGCCTGGGCGCTTTCACCGGCGGCCATGCGCCTGCGTCCCTCGGTGCCCCAGACCGGATTGCAGAAGGCCTGCGACGCCACGGCGACAGTCGGCCCGACAAAGGGCACCACCGCGCCGCAGGCGAAGAACCGGGAGGCGACGATCACAGCGATCGCGCCATCCTCGGGGTTCTTGGCAATCAGCGACCAGGTCATCGGCCGACCGCATAGGCCTGCATCAGGCGCGGGGTCGCCGCCGCGCGCAGCATGCCGTCCGGCTCGCGCAGGGCAGCGGTCAGGCGACCGACGGTCCAGGGATCCGCCACCACGACGTTGTGACCCCGGGCGCGCAGATCGGCGATCACCGCCTCGCCAAAGTTGGGCTCGACCATCATTTCGGCGGTGCGCACTTCGCGTGGGAAGAAGGATCCCTGGAAGTGCATGGAATGGAACAGCGGCGCATCCATGCATTGCTGCAGTTCCATGCCGAAATGCACGAAACGCAGGAACCAGATCAGCTGCCACTGGTCCTGCTGGTCACCGCCGGGGGTGCCAAAGACCATCTGCACACCGTCTTTTTCCGCATAGCTGGGGGTCAGGGTGGTGCGGGGGCGGCGGCCCGGCGCCAGCGAGGTCGGCAGACCGTCCTCCAGCCAGAACATCTGGGCGCGGGAGTTGAGCGGGAAGCCGAGGCCCGGAATGACCGGGGAGCTTTGCAGCCAGCCGCCCGAAGGTGTCGCGGCGACCATGTTGCCCCAGCGGTCGATCACGTCGAGATGCACGGTATCGCCGCGCTTTTCGGTGAGGTGCGACATGGTCGGTTCCTGCGCCGCCACCTGGCCGACGTTGAAGTCCCGCGCCGCGCGCGCGACATAGGCGTCGGCGAGATGTTCGAAGCCCGGCACCCGCCCCGGGCGCTGCTCGGTCGAGGCCTTGTCGGTGATCAGCTTGCGACGCTCGGCGTTGTATTCCTCGCTGAGGAGGTACTCCATCGGGATCTCGGACTGGGCGGGGTCGCCGTAATAGGCCTCGCGGTCGGCATAGGCGAGCTTCATCGCTTCGGTCACGGTGTGCACGAACTCGGCGCCGAAGGGATCCATCGCGCCAAGGTCAAAGCCTTTGAGGATGGCAAGGCCCTGCAGCAGCACCGGTCCCTGGCTCCAGGCGTGGGTCTTGTGCACCGTCCAGCCTTCGTATTCGTAAGACAGGGTGTCCTCATAGGTGGCACGCCAGTCCTTCAGGTCCTCGGGCGCCAGCACCGCGCTGTGTTTCTCGTCCGAGACATCCATCACATGGGCGTCTTTCAGATAGTCAAAGATCGCCTCGGCCACGAACCCTTCGCGCCATTCGGCGCGGGCGGCGTCGATCTGGGCGGCTCGGTCCTCACCTGCGGCTTCGCCTGCTTCGGCCAGACGTTCATAGGTGCGCGCCATATCTGGATTCTTGAACAGGGCGTTGGGTTTCGGCGCTTCGCCACCCGGGGCCCAGACAGCAGCCGAGGTCGGCCATTCGGTTTCAAAGAATTCCTGCAGACCGGCAATGGTATTGGCCACACGCGGCAGCACCGGATGGCCATCGCGAGCATAGCCGATCACCGGTTCCAGCACCTCGCGCAGCGACATGGTGCCGTGATCGCGCAGCATCATCATCCAGCCGTCAAAGGCGCCGGGAACGACGGTAGCAAGCAGGCCCGAGCCTGGGATCAGGGTCAGCCCCTGTTCGGTGTAGGCTTCGATGGTCGCCGCCTTTGGCGCCACGCCCTGTGCACAGACCACCTTGGTTTCGCCGGTTTCCGCCTTGTGGAAGATCGCAGGCATATCGCCGGCCGGACCGTTCAGATGTGGTTCGACCACCTGCAGGACCAGCGCGGTTGCGACGGCGGCGTCAAATGCGTTGCCGCCCTTTTCCAGAATGCTCATGCCGACGGTCGAGGCAATCCAATGGGTCGAGGTTGCGACCCCGAAGGTGCCCCGGATTTCGGGCCGTGTTGTAAAATCGGACATCTATGTCTCCGTTTGGTCTAGTGCTCGCGGGGGTCCAGCGCATCGCGCAGACCATCGCCAAGAAGGTTGAAGCCCAGCACCACGAGAAAAATCGAGATGCCCGGCCACATGGCCATCCAGGGGGCTTGATTGAGGAAATTTTTCGCTGTGTTCAGCATCGACCCCCAGCTGGGCGCGGGCGCCTGCTGGCCAAGGCCGAGGAAGGACAGAGAGGCCTCGGCGATGATCGCCGTGGCAATGGTCAGGGTTGCCTGCACCAGGATCGGCGGCAGCACGTTTGGCAGGATATAGCGGCGCAGGATCTTGGGCGTCGGCAGGCCGATGGCCAGGGCGCTGTCCACGTAGTCTTCGGAGCGCACGGTCAGCACCTGCCCGCGGGTCAGGCGGATGAAGATCGGCGTGGCCGAGATCCCGATGGCGATCATCGCATTGGTCAGCGACGGACCGAGAAAGGCCGCCAGCGCAATCGCCAGGATCAGGAAGGGAGCCGCCAGCAGGGCTTCGGTGCAGCGCGAGATCACCGCATCGGTCCAGCCGCCGAAATAGCCGGCCAGAATGCCGAGTGGCACGCCAAGGGCGAGGGCAATCCCGACCGAGACCACACCGGCCAGAAGCGAGGCCTGCGCCCCCCAGATCAGGCGGGACAGCACATCGCGGCCAATCTCATCCGTGCCCATCCAATGGGCGGCCGAGGGCGCCTTGCGCACGGCGCCCCAGTCGGTGGCGGCGGGATCGGGGATCGGCAGCACGGGCGCCAAGAGGGCGATCGCCACGAAGAAGGCCACCAGAATGCCGCCGAACAGGGCGCTGCGGTGAGAGCGGAACTTCTTCCAGACGCGGTTCTTGCCGTCGCTGATCGCATCCTGCTCGGGGGTGAAGGGGGCTGTTGCTTCGGTCATCTTATTGCCCTCTCAGCCGTGGATTGAGGATGAAATACAGCGCATCGGCCAGAAGGTTCATAAAGATAAAGCCAACCGCGGTCACCAGAACGATACCCTGCACCACCGCATAGTCGCGGTTGAACACCGCATCGACGACCATCTTGCCAAAGCCGGGAATGGTGAAGATCTGCTCGGTCAGGACGGCGCCAGCCACCAGTTCGCCGAACAGCAGCGCGGTCAGGGTCACAATCGGGGTCAGCGCGTTGCGGAAGGCGTGTTTCAGGACCACGCGGCGTTCGGTCAGCCCCTTGGCGCGGGCGGTGCGGACGTAATCGGCGCTGAGCACGCCCAGCATGGCCGAGCGGGTGTGCCGCATCATCGTGGCGGCAAGGGCGGTGCCCAGCACGAAGGCGGGCATCAGCATGGTGCGGATCGACTGGGCGAAATCCTCGGACAGGGGCACATAGCCCGATGCCGGCAGCAGTTGCCATTTCACCGACACCAGCAGGATCAGCATGATGCCAAGCCAGAAGTTGGGGATCGACAGGCCCGAGAGGGCTACCACATTGGCGAGATAATCGGTCAGCGTGCCCTTGCGGTAGGCCGACAGGATGCCTGCAGGCACGCCGATCGTCAGGGCAAAGATCATCGACATCGCCGCCAGTTGCAGCGTCACCGGCAGTTTCTGCATCATCAGCTCGGTGACCGGCTGGTTGGTGCGCAGCGAAATCCCGAGGTCTCCCTGCAGGGCATTGGTGATCCATGTGAAATACTGCACGATGATGGGATCGTTCAGGCGGTATTTCTCGCGCAGCAGTTCCAGCACCTCGGGGTCGCGCTCTTCTCCGGCCAGCACCAGAAGCGGATCCCCCGGCAGCAGCTTTTGCAGGGCGAAGACAAAGATCGAGATCAGTATGATCGTGGGCACCGCGATCAGGATGCGGCGCATGAGGAACAGGAACATCGGGCAGACCTGACGGATTGGCTGCGACCCCGCAGGGCCAGAAGATCTGCGCCGCCCGCGCGCGGGGCGGGGCGGCGCAGGGTGGGTATCACTCGTTCCAGGTGACGCCTTCGAGGCGGATCATCCCGTCCGGATAAGCGGTGAAGCCTTCCAGATTGGTGTTATGCGCCCAGATCCAGGTCTGATGGTAGAGGTAGACAATCGGCGATTCCTCGACCAGCACGTCGCGCGCGGCATCATAGGACGCCTTGCGGGCCTCGGTGCTGGCGGCAACGCGGGCCGCGTTCAGCGTCTCATCCACGGCAGGGTTCGAGTATTTGCTGTCGTTGAGGCCACCGTTCGTGGTCATGAACTGGTGGATGTTGCCATCGGGATCGACCCGGCCGGACCAGCCGATCTGGCTGGCGGTGTAGTCACCGGCGGATTGATCGGCCAGCAGGGTGGCGAACTCTTTCGAGACGATCTTCACGTCGATGCCTGCTTCGGCGGCCATGGCCTGAACCACCTGCATCAGCTGCAGCGGAACGGTGGTGTTAGGGACCTGAACTTCCAGCTCCAGACCATCGGGATACCCGGCTTCGGCCAGCAGTTCCTTGGCCTTGGCCACATCGCGGCCCGGAACCGGGTAGTCGGCGTCATACCAGGGCGAGGTCGGCGGATAGGGCTGGTTGCCAGCGGCAAAAGCGCCTTCAAAGACCACCTGGTTGATCGCGTTGCGGTCGATGGCATAGCTGAACGCCTGACGCAGGCGCGCGTCGTTGCCCCAGGGGTTGTCGCCTTTTTCACCGTTGTTGAGGTTGAAGGTGATGCCCTGATAGCCCAGCGAAACCGCGTCGGCGACAGCGATATTCGCATCTGCATTGGCCTGTGCCAGGTCGGTGGCGGCCAGACGCTCCAGCATGTCGATATCACCCGACTGCAGGTTGGCCAGACGCACGGTGGTGTCCGGGATCGGCAGGAAGGTCACGCTGTCAAAGGCGATCTTATCGGCGTTCCAGTAGTCCGGGAACCGCTTCAGGACGATCTTGTCCTGGGCGACACGCTCTTCAAAGCTGAACGGGCCGGAGCAGACCGGGTTGAGGCCGAAATCCACGCCCGCTGCTGCGGCGGCGGTGGGCGACATCATCATGCCGGCACGGTCGGCCAGCTGCGCCAGAAGCGTGGCATCGGGGCCTTTGAGGTTCAGCTTGATCTCATACTCGCCGGTCACTTCGGTCGAGGTGATGGAGGACAGCTCGGACTTGCGGCGCGATTCATCGAGGGTTTTGGAACGTTCGATATTCGCGGCCACGGCCTCGGCGTTGAAGGGGGTGCCGTCGTGGAACACCACGCCTTCGCGCAGCTGCATGGTGACGGTCATGCCATCCTCGGACACCTGCCATGCGGTGGCCAGCTGCGGGATGATTTCCAGATCCGGGGTGATGTCGACCAGCTTGTCGCAGAGCGAGGCATAGACAATGCGGCCCACGAAGGTGCGCGACTGATCGGGGTCCAGCACGTCGGCGTCCGATTGCAGGCCGATGCGCAGATCCTTGGCGCTGGCGCCGGTGGTCATCATCCCCAATGCGGTGGCGCCGAGAAGGGCAGCCATCAGGGTGGGTTTCAAGTGTTTCATCGTCTTGGTCCTCTCTGTCGGGTCTTGCTTTTGGTTACGGTTGGTTCTGGGGGTGTTCTGATGGGATTATTCCGGCGTCAGCGGGGTGACCTTGGCGCCTTCGATGGCGGCGCGGTACAGGGCAAACCGTTCTTCGGCAGCGGCGGAATGGGGGGCCTGCTGCGGCGCACCGGCCGGAGCGTCGATCTCCTGCCAGTGGTGGCAGGCCACCTGATGTGATGCGCCCTCAACAGTCGAAAGATCCGGCACCGTGGTTTTGCAATCCGGCCGCGCAAAGGGGCAGCGGGTGTGAAACCGGCAGCCGGGCGGCGGTGCAGCGGGGCTGGGCATCTCGCCAGTCAGCGTCGTGATGCGGTCCTCGCCCTCGGCGCGGGGCGCCGGGATCGAGGCCAGCAGGGCCTGGGTGTAGGGATGGCGCGGGGCACTGAAGACCTCTTCGGCGGTGCCCATTTCCACGATCCGGCCCAGATACATGACGGCGACACGGTCGCTCATGTGGCGGATCACGCCCAGATCATGGGCGATGACGACCAGCGTCACCCCGAGTTCGCGGCTGAGATCACCCAGAAGGTTGATCACCTGCGCCTGAACCGAAACATCCAGCGCCGAGACCGGCTCATCCCCGATGACCAGTTTCGGCCCGGTGATCAGGGCGCGGGCAATACCGATCCGCTGTCGCTGCCCGCCGGAGAATTCATGCGGATAGCGGCCCGCGTGTTCTGCGGGCAGGCCGACCTTCTGCATGATGTCGGCCACCTTGGCGCGGCGTTCGGCGGCGCTCAGCTCGGGGGCGTGGACCTCCAGCGGTTCGGCAATCAGCTTGCCCACGGTCATGCGCGGGTTGAGCGAGGAAAACGGATCCTGAAAGATGAACTGCATATCGCGGCGCAGCCGGGTCAGATCCGGTCCGGCGGCATGGCTGATATCCTTGCCGTCAAAGACGACCTCCCCCGACGTGGGCTCCAGCAGTCGCATCAGCAACCGCGCGAGGGTGGATTTGCCGCAACCGGATTCGCCGACGATGGCAAAGGTCTCGCCGCGCTTCACCTCAAGCGAGATCCCGTCGACCGCCTGCACCACCGGGGATTTTTTCAGAAAGCCGCCGCCGCCGAAATGTTTGGTCAGCGCGTCGGTGCGGAGAATCATGTCCTTGCTGCTCATGCCTGCACCGCCACATGGGTTTCCAGAGGGGCGAAATGGCAAGCGACGCTGTGATCGTCTGCAAGCGTTCTGAGATCGGGCCGCGTGCTGCAGGCGGCAGCGGCAAAGGCGCAGCGCGAGCGGAACCGGCAGCCTTCGGGCATGTTGCGGATCGCCGGAACCGAACCCGGCACCGTGGCCAGACGTTCGCCGGGGCGATCAAGGCGCGGCATCGCGCTCATCAGGCCGATGGTATAGGGATGCTGGGGATTGGCGAAAATTTCCTTGGTGGAGCCCTGTTCGACCACTTCCCCGCCGTACATGACGGCAACGCTATCGGCCACTTCGCCAACGACCCCCAGATCATGGGTGATCATGATGGTGCCCATGCCGGTGTCGCGACGCAGATCGCAGATCAGATCAAGGATCTGCGCCTGGATGGTCACATCCAGCGCGGTGGTGGGTTCATCGGCGATCAGCAGCTGCGGATCATTGGCCAGCGCCATGGCGATCATCACCCGCTGGCGCATACCACCGGACAATTGGTACGGATATTCGCCAAGCCGTTGGCGTGGCGCGGGAATGCCGACCTTCTCTAGCATCTGATGGGCGCGTTCCATTGCCTCGGCCCGGGTACCACCCTGATGCTGCAGCACGGTTTCTGCGATCTGGTCGCCAACCGTGAAGGACGGGTTGAGCGAGGTCATCGGTTCCTGAAAGATCATCGCGATCTGATTACCACGTTGATCGGCGGGCAGGTTTTCCTTACGCAGATCGTAGGATTTCCCAAGGAAATCGAGATTTCCGGACAGAACTTCTGAAGATCCTTTGGGCAATAGCCCCATGATCGACATTGCGGTTACGCTTTTGCCGCAACCCGATTCGCCGACGATACACAGGATTTCACCGGGGGAGACTTTCAGGCTCATACCGTTGACGGTGGCCTTCTCCTGGCCACGAAACCGCAGTGTAAAGTCTTCGAGGCGCAGAATATCCGCCGGTCCTGCATCTGTCTGAATCTGCCCTGTTGGCATATGCGGCCTCCCCGGCCTTTGGATTGGTCTGGATCATTTGTACCAATTTACTATTGGTTCAAATAAGTCGGCTGTCAACGCCCGCATTGCCCTGTTGTTTGGGGGGTGGAAAAATTTGCCGAAAAATTGGGCAGAGCTGTTTGGGGGATTCCCGCGCTCCTGCCGACTTCGGCTATCGGGCAGCCGGATTGCGGCAGATGGTGTGCGTGAGAAGCACCAGTGTGCATGGCGCGATTCGGATGGGAGGCATCAGAACCGCCTCAGAGCGGGCACGCCGCGCCGGTTCGGTTACCTTGGTGGCCGCGTATTCCGGAAATGATCTAAGGGAATCTGTTTGAAATACGCCATCCGGGAGGCGGCGCTGGGTTCTATCCACTGTGACGAGGCTGGTGGTCGAACATGCAGCCAATCGGCAGCCAAACGGCCTATCGTGGCACCAGCCCGCACGAATAAGCCCCTGAAAGGCGCTGCAATTTTGGAGGAAGTGGTGAGCCGTGCAGGATTCGAACCTGCGACCCACTGATTAAAAGTCAGTTGCTCTACCAACTGAGCTAACGGCCCACTTCTTCTTGCTGTCTAAGCGAAATACTCCCGAAGGATCAAGCGCTTAATTCGCGTCGGTGTTGCTTGGCTTGGTCATCCATGCTGTCCCGATAGGCGGCGTATCTAGGGGGAGTACGGCGGGGGGTCAACCCCTTTTTTCAAGTTTATTGGCACAAGGCTGGATTCATCTTTGCACGAGGTCTATATGCCCGCCATGAGCATGACAGAAAACATCGGTTTCCCCTTCATGAAGATGCACGGGCTGGGCAACGACTTTGTCGTTGTGGATGCGCGTGTGCAGGATATCGCGATCACGCCCGCGCTGGCGCAGGGAATCGCGCACCGGCAGTTCGGTGTGGGGTTCGACCAACTCGCTGTGATCTCAAACGGTGCAGGCGATGCGCATCTGACCTTCTACAATGCGGATGGCTCGACCTCGGCGGCCTGTGGCAATGCCACCCGGTGCATTGCCCGCCATCTGATGCTTGAGACCGGCAAGGATGCGCTGCATCTGACCACCGACCGCGGTGATCTTTATGCGCGCGATGCGGGCGAGGGCCTGACTTCGGTCAATATGGGCCAGCCGCAGCTGGACTGGCAGGAGATTCCGCTGGCCGAGGAAATGGACACGCTGGAACTGCCGATCGAGGGCGGGCCGACGGCCACTGGTATGGGCAACCCCCATTGTACCTTCTTTGTCGAGGATGCCGATCTGATCCCGCTGGCGGAGTTCGGCCCGCGTTATGAGCATCATCCGCTCTATCCTGAACGTACCAACGTGCAGGTGGCCCATATTGTCGGCCCCGATCATATCCGTATGCGGGTGTGGGAGCGCGGTGTGGGCGTGACTCTGGCGTCCGGCTCCTCCTCCTGTGCGACGGCCGTCGCAGCGGCTCGCAGGGGCCTCACAGGGCGCCGGGTGCGCATTGACCTGGATGGCGGCACCCTGTGGATCGACTGGCGCGAGGATGGCGTCTGGATGACTGGTCCGACGATGCATGTATTCAGCGGCACCTTTACCGCCGAATTTCTGGAGTCGCTGCAATGACAGCGCCCAAGTTCACCACGCTGGGCTGTCGCCTCAACGCCTATGAAACCGAGGCGATGAAGGAACTGTCCCGCGCCGCGGGGCTGGAGGATGCCGTGGTGGTGAACACCTGCGCAGTGACGGCCGAGGCGGTGCGCAAGGCGCGCCAGGAAATCCGCCGCCTGCGCCGGGAAAACCCGGAGGCGCCGATCATCGTCACCGGCTGCGCCGCCCAGACCGAGCCCGAGACCTTTGCCGCGATGGACGAGGTTACCCGCGTCATCGGGAATACCGAAAAGATGCAGCCGGATACGTGGCAGCAGATCGCCAAGGGTCCCGATTTCATTGGCGAGACCGAGAAGGTTCAGGTCGATGACATCATGTCGGTTACCGAAACCGCAGGCCACCTGATCGATGGATTCGGCACCCGCTCCCGCGCCTATGTGCAGGTTCAGAACGGCTGCGATCACCGCTGCACCTTCTGCATCATCCCCTATGGCCGCGGAAATTCGCGTTCGGTCCCTGCTGGTGTGGTGGTGGACCAGATCAAGCGGTTGGTGGACAAGGGCTATAACGAGGTGGTGCTGACCGGGGTGGATCTGACCTCCTGGGGTGCGGATCTGCCTGCTGAGCCGAAACTGGGCGATCTGGTGATGCGGATCCTGAAACTGGTGCCGGATCTGCCGCGTCTGCGCATTTCATCCATCGATTCGATCGAGGTGGACGAGAACCTGATGCAGGCTATCGCCACCGAGCCGCGTCTGATGCCGCATCTGCACCTGAGCCTGCAGCATGGCGACGACATGATTCTCAAACGTATGGCCCGGCGCCACCTGCGCGACGATGCCATCCGATTTGCCGAGGAGGCGCGCAAACTGCGCCCCGACATGACCCTTGGCGCCGATATCATTGCCGGTTTTCCGACCGAGAGTGAGGCGTATTTCGAAAACTCGCTGAAGCTGGTGACGGATTGCGATCTAACCTGGCTGCATGTCTTCCCCTATTCGAAACGCGAAGGCACGCCTGCGGCGAAAATCCCGAAGCAGGTGGATGGCAAGCTGATCAAGGAACGCGCTGCCCGTCTGCGCGCCGCAGGCGATGCGCAGGTTCAGAAACACCTTGCTGCGCAGGTAGGGCGCACGCATCGGATCCTGATGGAAAACCCCCATATGGGCCGCACAGAGCAGTTCACTGAGGTGACCTTCGAAGCGGCGCAGGATGAGGGGCAGATCGTGACTGCGGTGATCACAGGCGCCTCCAAGGGCCAGCTGACTGCCTGAATCGGCCCTCCCTGCGCTTCTGCGCGGGGATCAATCCTTTGGCGTCCAGTCGGGTTGGCCTGCAAAGGAGAGCACTTCAGGGCCGAGTTGGTCCCAATGCGGCCGGTCGCGTGCAAATACGACGACTTCGATCTCCAGACCCTCCGCATCGTCCATCGTGCCAAGCGACAGGGTCAGGTGATCGGGGGTGCGGGTGTTCTGTCCGTAGATCGGGCATCCACAGGTACCGCAGAACGCCTTGGTGACCTCTGAGGCCTTTCCGGACTGGTACCTGAAGGTGCTGACTTCACCGCTGATGGTGACCGCCTCTATCGGGAACATGGCGCCGACTGTGTGACCTGTCCCGCTGATTCTTCGGCATTCCTCGCAATGGCATTGCGCCACAACGCGCGCTTGCCCTGTTGCTACATAGGTGACGGCCCCGCAGAGGCATTTTCCGGTGTATCTGGTCATGGACAGACCCTAGAGGGCATGGCCGATGCCGCAACCACAAAGAAAAACCCCCGCCAGTGGCGGGGGTTTTCTGTTTCTGCATCAGGGGAAGACCTGGTTTACGAGGTCTTCTTGCCCTTGTGCGGCGCCCAGAGGCGCTTGTTGGTCAGGTACAGCAGCACCGACAGAACGGTCAGGATCAGTACGCCGACGAAACCGGCGGTCTGACGGGCCATCATTTTGGGCTCTGCGGTCCACATCAGGAAGGCCGCGACGTCCTGCGCCATGTGGTGCACGTCGTTGGCGTGACCGTCTGCGAATTCAACCTGCTCATCCGACAGCGGCGGCGCCATCGAGATCCAGCCGCCGGGGAAGGCGGTGTTGCCGTAGAAGGTGGTGCCTGCTTCTTCCTTGGTCTCACCGGTGTAACCGTCCAGCAGCGAGGCGATGTATTCGGCACCGCCCATGCCTTTGAACAGCTGGTTCAGACCCGATCCGTAGGGACCGTGGAAACCGGCGCGCGCCTTGGCCATCAGGCTGAGGTCGGGTGCGCCCAGTGCGTCATTTGCCGGGAAGTGGTCGACGGGCTTCGCGGGGCGGAAATCGTCCAGCTCGGCATCGAACACTTCGAAGTTTTCAGCGGCATAGGCGCGGACCTGATCCTCGGGCAGGCCGGGGCCGCCTTCGTCGGACAGGGTGCGCAGCGGCACGAACTTCAGACCGTGACAGGCCGAGCAGACCTCGGTGTAGATCTGCAGACCGCGTTGCAGCTGGTTCTGGTCATAGGTGCCAAAGGGACCCTCGAAAGAGAACTGGAAGTCCTCCACGTGGCCGCTTCCGCCTGCCGCAAAACCTGCGGCAGGAATGAGCGCCAGAGCGAAGGCGGCACCGGTTGCGAGTTTCTTCAACATGGGTAGCTGTCCTTCTAGATTACTCGGCAGGAGTGGCTTCGCCGGATTTCTTGCCATAGTGGGCGTCGAAATCCTCTTCGATGGTGGCCGGCATTGCGGTCGGCTTCTCGATGACACCCAGCAGCGGCAGGATCACCAGGAAGTAGCCGAACCAGTAGGCCGATGCGATCAGCGAGAACGATGCATAGGGCTCTTCTGCGGGCATCGCACCCAGCCACATCAGGGCAAAGAAGTCGATGATCAGCAGGTAGAACCACCACTTGAACATCGGACGGTAGCGACCCGAACGCACACGGCTGGTGTCCAGCCAGGGCGCCAGAGCCATCACCGCGATGGCACCGAACATGGCCAGCACGCCGAAGAACTTCGCATCGACGATACCGCCGGTGATGAAGGAGGCGATCTGAACCACCCAGACTTCGGAGGTGAAGGCACGCAGGATCGCGTAGAACGGCAGGAAGTACCATTCGGGAACGATG
The DNA here is from genome assembly GCF_039839315.1 of Phaeobacter sp. CAU 1743. Classification (NCBI taxonomy): domain Bacteria; kingdom Pseudomonadati; phylum Pseudomonadota; class Alphaproteobacteria; order Rhodobacterales; family Roseobacteraceae; genus Phaeobacter; species Phaeobacter sp. CAU 1743. Next base: position 16,098 of record NZ_JBDOQR010000059.1, read on the forward strand.
TGTGCAGGCGTCGCCAGCGGGTTGGCTTCGATGTAGTTATCGGGGTGACCGAGGTAGTTCGGCATGAAACCGACGACGGCCCAGAAGATCACCAGAACGATGGCCAGACCCAGGAAATCCTTGATCACGAAGTAGGGCCAGAACGGCAGGGTGTCTTTTTCGGCTTCTTCCTTGGATCCTTTGCGGACATCAACACCGGTCGGGTTATTGTTGCCGGTGGTGTGGAAGGCCCAGATGTGGACGATCACGAGGCCAGCAATCACGAAGGGCAGCAGGTAGTGCAGCGAGAAGAAGCGGTTCAGCGTGGCGTTGCCAACTGCGGGTCCGCCCAGCAACCAGGTCTGGATCGGCTCACCAATGAACGGGATAGCGCCGAACAGGCCGGTGATCACGGTCGCGCCCCAGAAGGACATCTGACCCCAGGGCAGAACGTAGCCCATGAAACCGGTGCCCATCATCATCAGGAAGATCAGCATGCCGATGATCCAGGTGATTTCGCGCGGCGCCTTGTAGGAACCGTAGAACAGGCCACGGAAGATGTGGATATAGACCGCGATGAAGAACAGCGAGGCGCCGTTTGCGTGCAGGTAGCGCAGCATAAAGCCGCCGTTCACGTCACGCATGATGTGCTCAACGCTGGCAAAGGCCAGATCAGCATGCGGAGTGTAATGCATCACCAGCACGATGCCGGTGGCGATTTGCAGCGCCAGGCAGAAGGCCAGAACGATGCCCCAGATCCACCACCAGTTCAGGTTCTTGGGGGTGGGGATCATGATTGTGTCGTAGATCAGACCGACGATGGGCAGGCGGCTGTGCAGCCACTTCTCTGCGCCAGTCTTCGGTTCGTAATGGTCGTGCGGAATACCGGACATGTGGCGTCTCCTTATCCCAGCTTGATGGTTGTGTCGTCGTGGAACTCGGCGACCGGTACGTGCAGGTTCTGCGGGGCGGGGCCTTTGCGGATCCGGCCTGCGGTGTCGTAGTGCGAACCGTGGCAGGGGCAGAACCAGCCGTTGAAGTCACCAGCGCCATCGCCCAGCGGCACACAGCCGAGGTGGGTGCAGACACCCATCATGACCAGCCATTCGCCGGCTTCGTCCATGGTGCGGTTCTCGTCCGATGCGTCGGTGCCCGGCTTGTTCGGGTTTTCCGAGGCCGGATCGATCAGCGCGGACAGTTCAACCGCCCGGGCTTCGTCGATTTCGGCCTGGGTCCGGCGGCGGATGAACACCGGCTTACCAAGGAACATTACGGAAATCTGTGTTCCCACTTCCACGCCGCTGATGTCCACCATGATCGAGGACAGCGCCTTGACGTCAGCAGAGGGGTTCATCTGATTGACCAGGGGCCAGACTGCGGCACCTGCGGTGACTGCCCCGGCGCCGGCAGTGGCGTAGTAGAGGAAATCTCTCCGGGTTCCTTCGTTGTCTTCTGCGTGGGACACGAGGTTTTCTCCAATTCCAGCGCCCGTTTAGGGCAAACATGCGCATACACTGCAAGAAACCCGCAGTGCCTTATCGCGCGTATCTAGCGGGGAGAAGCCCTTTCGTCCAGCCGTGATATACGCGCCGTTGTGTCGCGTGGGCAGTTTCTTTTTACAGACTGTCACAAAAGTCACTGTTGTTTTGACAGGCCCATCCCCGGTCGCAGGTTGCGGTTCAGGCGGCTGGCGGCTGGGTGACCTGCATCGAGGGACGCGATTCGAATTCCGCGAACCAGTCCGCCAGCGCCTCGTTGCCGTGGCGCCAGTTCGAGGTCGGGTGGCGGAAATCGAGATAGGCGAGGGCGCAGGCGACGGCGATCTGCCCCATGTCCAGCGGTCCTTTCAGATGCGCCATCCAGCGACTGTTGAGCGCCGAGCAGGCCCCCAGCACCTTGCCTAGCTGAGCTTCGATCCAGTCTTCCCAGACCATGCCTTCGGGACGCAGACGCCGTTCATAGGTCATCAGGACCGCTGCATCCATCATGCCATCCGCGGTCGCCTCCAGCACCTTGGTATCCCAGGAACGCGCATAAAGATTGCTGCCCGCGCGATGGTCCAGATAGGCGCAGATCACCCGGCTGTCATAAAGGGTTGGCCCGCTGGCCCGGGTCAGCGCCGGGATCTTGGCCAGCGGGTTGCTGGCCTTGAGATCGTCGCTGGGGGCGATGGCTGTGGTGTGCACATCGACAATGTCCACATCCTCCAGTTGCTCGGTTTCATGCAGCAGCACCATGACTTTGCGCACAAAGGGCGAGGCGGGCGAGTGAAAGAGTTTCATGATGGACCTCCCAAGGTTTGCCGCCACCCTAGATCGCCAGCGGGACAATACAATGTGAAAAAAATCTGGGGCGCGCTGAAACTTTTTCGCGGCTGCTGCGTGATTTCGGGGTGAACCGACATTGGTTCGCCAATTCGAACGCTTGAAACACATCTCTTGGAAGGAGTTTCACAATGAAATCCGTTATTCTGTCTGCCGCTCTGGTATCCACTGCCGCCCTGTCCGCCCCGGTGTTCGCCGGTGGCCATATGAAGCCCATGGTCATGGCCGAGGATCAGTCGGTTGCAAACGGCATGGTCAGCGCCAGCCAGGTTGTGGCGCCCGCGAACGGCTGGCTGGTGGTGCACCGCACCAATGCCGACATGAAGCCGGGTCCGGTTGTGGGGTACGCGCCGCTGCGCAAAGGTGAAACCGCCGATGTCGCCGCCATCCTGACCGAAGAGGTCGCGGCAGGCGACATGCTGATGCTGATGGTCCACGGCGAGGACGGCGGCATGAAGACCGGCATGTTCGAATACACGCTTGGCGCCAAGGAAGACGGCCCGGTCAAGATGGACGGCAACCTGGTGATGACCGTCATCACCGCGAAGTAAAACAGACATTGGCTGACCGCTGGCCAGATGCCTCCTTCTTGGTTGCAAGACTAAGAACAGAGGCAGAGCACCCGGCGTTCTGCGCCGGGTGTTTTGACTTTCTGCACGACCTGTCTACCTAGATGGGAAATCAGGGCCGGGCAGATATGACAACACCAGCAGAGATCGAGACGATGATCGCACGAATCGCCCTGCGCGACCGGCGTGCTTTCGCAGCGCTCTATGATGCGACCAGTGCCAAACTGTTCGGCGTCTGCCTGCGGGTACTGAAAAACCGCGGCGAGGCCGAAGATACCCTGCAAGAGGTCTTTTTGCGGATCTGGGCCAAGGCGGATAGCTATGCGGTGACCGGGCACAGTCCGATGACCTGGCTGATCACCATCGCCCGGAACCTGTCGATTGACCGGCTGCGGGCCCGTCAGGCGCGGATGTCCGGTCAGGGCGACGGCGGCGATCTGCTGGAGCAGGTGCCGGACAGTAGCCCCGGCCCCGAAGCCACTACCATTGCCCGGTCCGAGCAGGCTCGCATGAACGCCTGCATGGAGGAATTGCCGCAGGACCGTGCAGAGGCCGTGCGCGGCGCCTATCTGGAAGGAGACAATTACCAGACCCTGGCGGAACGCCATGGCGTTCCGCTGAATACGATGCGTACCTGGCTGCGGCGCAGCCTCCAGAAACTGAAAGAATGTCTGACCCGATGAGCGGCACCGATACCCCTCAGGCAGAGCCTCCCTTTGACGACGAGTTCCTCGCCGCAGAATACGTGCTGCATCTTCTGGATGCCGAGGCACGGCGCAGCTTTGAGGCGCGCCTGGCGGCGGAGCCTGCCCTGCGGGAAGAGGTTCATCGCTGGGAGGCGCATTTTGCCAGCCTTGCCGAAGAGGTGCCCGAGACCGCGCCACCCGCCCGGGTGAAGGCGGCGCTGATGGCGCAGATCGACGCCGCGCCGGAAGGTCCAGAAGGCGTGCGGCGCATCTTCTCGGCCTGGCGCATGGGGCTTGGCGCGCTGGCGGCGGCGCTGGTTCTGGTGGCGGCGCTGGTGCTGGTGCCGATCCTGACGCGCCCGGATTTCTCACCGGCCTATCATGTTGATCTGGCCTCGGCCGATGGCGACCTCTTCGTGGCCGCCGGGCTAGATGTGGAGCAGAACCTGCTGCTGATCCGGCGTGATCAGGGCGCGCCGCGTCCCGGCCGGGCGCTGGAACTGTGGCTGATTGCCGATGGGGCCGAGGCGCCGGTCTCCCTTGGGGTGCTGCCGGATGAGAATGAGATTTTCGTGACCCTGCCTGCGGAACTGGCGCAGCAGTTTGCCGGGGCGACGCTGGCGATCTCGGACGAACCGGAAGGCGGCTCGCCCACCGGTGCCCCCACCGGCGCGGTTCTGGCCGCTGCCGCCGTCGAAACCCTGTGATTGCTGCCCCGACCCGCGCGGGGCAGTCCGGGGATCAGGGGCGCATCATCCGGGCCAGGTCATCCAGCTCGGCGCCAAAACCGGTGGTGATCTGATCCGCGACCGCCGTGCGGGCGGACTCAGGCTTGTTCTGATTCAGTTTCCAGGTGCCCTCCACCGTTTCGATGCTGAGCCGTACCGGCACGATCATCCGCATCATCCGTTCCAGCGCCTCCGGCTCCATCTTGTCGCTGTGCCAGGGCGGTTTCGGCAGTAGCCGCGCCTCGTAAAACGCGGATTGCCGGTCCAGAAGGCCCAGCAGTTCATCCTGCGGGCGCTGCTCCAGCCTGCCGGTCAGATGCACAGCCACGTAATTCCAGGTCGGCACCTGATCGGCCAGCCCGTACCAATCGGGCGAGACATAGCCATCCGGCCCGCTGACCGCCAGCCGCGCAGCCTGCGGGGATTTCAGCACCCGGGTGATCGGGTTCGACCGCACCAGATGCAGATCGGCAGAGGTGCCGTCCTCGCTCAGCAATAATGGAACATGGCTGATCAGCGGTGCCTCCGCCGTGGAAACCGCCAGCACGCCAAAGGCACGCGTCCGGGCAAAGTCGAGATTCTGCGCGCGGTCTGCATCATGATAAATGGGATTGGGGTGCATATTGATCTCCTGACGTCGCGAACAGACTTGAAACACCGGCCCGCTGTTGGCAAGTTCCGCCTGTTCTCAGGGCGGGGCGAAATTCCCCACCGGCGGTATACGGGGCGTGTCCCCGTCAGCCCGCGAGCGGCTTTTCGGGGCGTGAACCCACAGCCAATGAGACGAACATCGGTTCCGGTGGCTTGGACAAGCGCGTCCACAGCCCGAAAAGTGGGAACCGGTTTTCGGATCAAGCTGTGGAGCAGTCAGGAAAGTGACAAGCAGATCTGGTGAGAGGCCAGAGCCGACGGTTATAGTCCGGATGGAAGAGAACGTGCGACAGGGACTGCCTTTTTCGGGGCGGGGCTCCTGCCGTTCGTTATCGCCTTGGGTGACGTGTCGAACCTATAGGAGATAACCATGACACACACCCGATATGCATTCATCAAGGCCAATTGGCATGCAGATATTGTCGATCGCGCGCTTGAAGGGTTCCAGCAGCTGATCCCGGCCGAGCAGATCGACGTCTTTGACGTGCCCGGCGCATTCGAGATGCCGCTGATGGCGCAGGAGCTGGCCAAGACCGGCCAATACGCCGCCGTGGCTTGCGCCGCGCTGGTGGTGGATGGCGGCATCTACCGGCATGATTTCGTTGCGCAGGCGGTCGTGGACGGGCTGATGCGTGCAGGAATGGACACCGGCGTGCCGGTGCTATCCGTCTCGCTGACCCCGCATCATTTCCAGGAAACCGATCACCACATGGCGATCTACCGCGACCATTTCGTGCAAAAGGGCCGCGAGGCGGCGCAGGCTGCGCTGATGATCACCAAGACGCGGGAGCAGGCAAGGGGATTGGCGCAGGCTGCGTAAACCTTCGTATTTATGACCAACAGCCTGCCGCTTCAGCGGCAGGCACGCGTCCGCCCGCCCCCACGGCGGGCGCGTTCCGCTCCCACCTCGGTCGGACGCTGAACTGCCCTTCTGAAAACAAACTACCCCAGATAAGCCTTCAAGGCAGGCGGCGGGTTTTCCAAAAGATCCGCCGTTGGCCGAGGCGGATGAGCCTGCCCCTCGGCCACCAGCACCACCTGATCGGCAATGCGCCGGGCGTCGCCGGGGTCATGGCTCACCATCAACAGCGTTGCGCCGCTCTCCGTTGCCAGTTCCGCCACCAGATCCAGCATCTCGGCCTTCAAGGCAGGACCCAGTGCCGCGAAGGGTTCATCCAGCAGCAGGATATCCCGCCCCTGCACCAGCACCCGCGCCAGCGCGACGCGGCTTTGCTGTCCGCCGGACAGGGCGGCAGGTTTGCGCGCCTCCATGCCTGAAAGACCGACTCGCTCCAGCGCCTGCGCGACGCGGGCGTGTTCGGCATCGCTCAGTCGCAGGTTCGGCTGCAGGCCCAGCCCGACGTTCTGCGCCGCGGTCAGATGCGGAAACAGATTGCCATCCTGAAACAGCATGGCGACCGGACGCTTGCCGGGCAATTGATCGCTTAAATCGCTCTTTCCCCAGAAGATCCGCCCGCCGGAGAGGGGAAGAAACCCGGCGACGGCCTCGATGAGGGTGGTCTTGCCCGCGCCGGAAGGGCCGATGACCGCAACCCGCGCGCCGGGGGGAATCGCGAAATCGGCGGTCAGGATAAAGCCGCCATTGTCGATGCGGATATGTTCAAGCTTCAGCATGCCAGCGTCCTCCCCGGTCCAGGATCCAGAAGGCCCCCATCGACAGGCACAGCAGCACCAGCGCCGCGCCCGCTGCCGCCTGCATCTGGTAGGCGCCCATCAGCCGGTAGACCTGCAAGGGCAGGGTGGCGACCTCGGGATCGGCAAAAAGGGCGATGACTCCAAGATCCCCCATCGACAGCGCCGCCGCCAGCCCGGCGGCAAATCCGATCTGCGCCCGCATACGCGGCAGGACCACCCACAGGATAAAGGGTCGCCCGGTCATATCAAGAGAGAGCGCAAGCCGCCGGTGCCGGGTGATGACATCGCGGGCCGCCGGGATCAGGATCCGCATGGCAAAGGGCAGCGCCATCACCGCATTGACCAGCGCCGTCACTGGCAGCGCCAGCGCAAAGGGGCTGGCCACAGGATAGATCAGGATGAACAGCCCGGTGCCGATCACCAGCGGAGAAGCGGCAAGTCCCAGAAGCCCGGCGATCTCCATCGGCAGCGGGCGCCCCAGCGCCGCCGCCAGCGCCATCGGCAGGGCCAGCGCCAGCAGGATCAGGGTGCTGGCGCCTGCCACCAGAACCGAGGCCCCCGCGGCCTTCCAGACCGAGGCGGGCAGGGTCAGCACGCCCGGCAGCCCCGACAGCACCACCGCCAGCAGCGGCAAGAGCAGGAACAGGGCGGCAAAGAGGATCCAGAAGCCATCAAAGCCGCGCGCCATGGCGCCGCGCCCGTCCCAGCGGCGCAGCATTCGGTCAAGCCCGCTGCCGAACCCTTCGCCCACCGGGGCGCGCAGGGCGATCATGGCCGCCAGCGCGGTCAGCAGCAGTTGCACCGCCGACAACAGCGCCGCGCGGCCCAGATCGAAATCGAAACTGAAGGCCTGATAGATCGCCAGTTCAATGGTGGTGGCGCGCGGGCCACCGCCCAGCGTCAGCGCCACGGCAAAGCTGGAGAGGCAAATGGCAAAGACAACAGCCAGCGCGCCGGGCACCACCCGGGCCAGCATCGGTGCCTCCAAGAGCTGCCACATGGCGCGCGGTCCTGCGTCCAGTTGTGCGGCGAGGCGAAAGCGTTCGGCGGGAATCTCCTGCCAGCCTTGCAGGATCAGCCGCGTCGCCAGCGGCAGGTTGAAAAAGACATGGGCCAGCACAACACCGTGCAGACCATAGATGCTGAGGGGTTCAAGTCCGAACAGTCCCAGCGCATCGCTGACCCAGCCCGCGCGGCCAAAGACCGCGAGCAGGCCAAGGATGGCAACGATCACCGGCAGGATGAAAGGTGCGCCCAAAAGGGCGATCAGCAGGCTGCGCCCGGCAAAGCGTCGCCGGGCCAGCGCGCGGGCCACAGGCACCGCAAGGGCGACGCTGAACAGGGCCGACAGGCTCGCCTGCAGCAGCGTGAACCGCACCGCCGCCCAATCGGCGGTGACCAGCCCGCGCCCGGGTTCGGCGCGTAAGGCGACCGCTGCCAGCGTGCCAAGGATCAGCGCCGCCACCAGCAGGGCGGCGCCATATCCCGCAGCCGGCCTTAGCGGCTGAGCGCGCCGCGCCATTCGTCCAGCGCCGCATCACGCACAGCCGCAGCCTGATAGGCGGGCAGCAGCAGCGATTTTGTCGGGGTGATCAGCGTTTCGAACCCCTTGGGCAGCCCGCCTTCAGGGGTGACCGCCGGATACATCCAGTTGGTGGTGGGGATGACGGACTGGAAGGCATCGGTGACCATGAACTGAAGGAACTGATCGGCCAGCTCGGGCTGGTCGCTGGCGGCGAGTTTACCGGCGACCTCGACCTGCATGTAATGGCCTTCGTCGAACGAGGCGGCCGCCTTGCTGGCGTCCTCTTCAGCGATCAGGTGATAGGCGGGGGAGGTGGTGTAGGAGAGCACCATGTCGGCCTCGCCCTCAAGGAACATGCCGTAAGCCTCGGACCAGCCCTTGGTCACGGTGACGATATTGTCGGCAAGACCTTCCCAGATCGTAGGCGCCTCATCCCCGTAAGCGGCCTTCACCCACATCAACAGGCCCAGACCGGGGGTGGAGGAGCGCGGATCCTGGATCACGATCCGGGTGTCGCTGGCGGCCAGCGATTTGAAATCGCCCGGCACATCGGCATCCGCATTGTGTACAAAGGCGAAATAGCCCCAGTCATAAGGAACAAAGGTCGCATCTTCCCAGGCGATGGGCAGATCGAACTCGGCGCTGACGGAATGATCCGCAAACAGGCCGCTTTCCTTGGCGGCGGCGGTGAGGTTGGTATCCAGACCCAGCACCACATCGGCATCGGAACGGTTGCCTTCCAGCTTGATCCGCGCCAGCAGCGCGGCGCCATCGCCCGCGCCGACCAGTTTCAGATCGCAGCCGCAGACCTCTTCAAAGGCTGTCTCGACCGCAGGCCCGGGGCCCCAGTCCGAGACAAAGCTGTCGTAGGTGTAAACGGTCAATTCGGGCGTCTCGGCGAATGCCGCCGATGCGCCGAGCAGTCCCGCTGCAAAAACAGAATACTTCATGGCATCCTCCTTTGCGGCGATGGGCAAGGGTGGTGCCGTTGACGGGTCTTATCCATAACCTTCCCTCCGCCGGTGTTAGCCGGTTCAGGTTCAACGGGTGTGATCTCAGCGCCCTTGTGCGACGCACCCCGAGGTGAGCGGCAACCTAAGTCGCAGGGGCGGCAAAGACAAGGAAAGAGGGCGGCGGCGCGGATGTTTCGCGCGCGAAACAGGTGACCAGCGCCTTGCCGCAGCGTGCGCGGGACAGGCAACGCGGGCGCAATTGCACTTGAGCCACGCCCGCCCCGCCGCTAAGCACGGATCGCAAAGGAGACCGCCCCCATGTCGATGAACAGCTTTGGCCATCTTTTCCGCGTCACCACCTGGGGTGAAAGCCACGGTCCCGCGCTGGGCGCCACCGTCGATGGCTGCCCGCCGAACGTGCCGCTGGAGCCGGAGATGCTGCAACAGTGGCTGGACAAGCGCCGCCCGGGTCAGAACAAGAACATGACCCAGCGCAACGAACCGGATGCGGTGAAGATCCTGTCGGGCGTCTTTGAAGGCAAATCCACCGGCACGCCGATCCAGTTGATGATCGAGAACACCGACCAGCGCTCCAAGGATTACGGCGATATCGCCCAGACCTTCCGACCCGGCCATGCCGACATCACCTATTACCAGAAATACGGCAACCGCGACTACCGCGGCGGCGGGCGGTCCTCGGCGCGTGAAACGGCGGCACGGGTTGCAGCGGGCGGTGTTGCCCGCGAGGCGATCAAGGCGCTGGCGCCGGGGCTTGAGATCAAGGGCTACATGGTCGCCATGGGCGAGATGGGCATCGACCGGGAACGGTTCGATTGGGACGCCATCGATCAGAACGATTTCTGGATCCCCGATGCGGGCGCGGTGAAGGATTGGGAAGACTACCTGCAGGCGCTGCGCAAGGCGCATGATTCCGTTGGCGCGGTGATTGAGGTGGTGGCGCGCGGCGTGCCCGCCGGGATCGGCGCGCCGGTCTATGGCAAGCTCGATACCGATCTGGCGGCGGCGATGATGTCGATCAACGCGGTTAAGGGGGTGGAGATCGGTGAAGGCATGAATGCCGCGCGTCTGAAAGGCTCGGAAAACGCCGATGAGATCTTCATGGGCAACGATGGTCAGCCGGTCTATTCCAGCAACCATGCAGGCGGTATCCTGGGCGGGATTTCCACCGGCCAAGATGTTGTCGTGCGGTTCGCGGTAAAGCCGACCTCGTCGATCCTGACGCCGCGCCAGTCGATCCGCAAGGATGGCAGCCCAGCCGAGGTGATCACCAAGGGCCGCCATGACCCCTGTGTTGGTATCCGCGCGGTGCCGGTGGCCGAGGCAATGATGGCCTGTGTGATCCTGGATCACCTGCTGCTGCACCGGGGCCAGATCGGCGAGAACCAGGGGAAGATCGGCTAGGGGTCACAGAGCCATGGGCGCGATCCTGTCGATCACCTTTCCGATCTATGCGGCGCTGGGCCTTGGCTACGGGATCGTCTGGAAAGGCTGGTTCACCCCAGAGGATATGCGCAGGTTCGGGGCCTATGTGCTGAACATCGCCCTGCCGGCGCTGATCTTTTCCGCCGTGGCAGCGCGCAACCCGGCCGAAGTGTTCCAGCCCGGATATGTGCTGGCCTATGGTCTGGGCGGGGTCGCGACCATCGCGGTTTCCTTCGTGCTGTTCACCCTGCGCGGCGTGGATCCGCGTCGCCGGGCGCTGGGCGTGATGGGATCGACCTGTCCCAACAACGGCTTTGTCGGCTATCCGATCATGCTGTTGACCTTTCCGGATCTGGCCGGGGTGATCCTGGCGCTGAACCTGCTGGTCGAGAACCTGATCCTGATCCCCACGTGCCTGCTCTTGATGGAACTGGCGGGCAGCACGCCGGGCCAGCCTCTGCTACCGAAACTGCGCGGTATCCTGGGGAATATGGCGAAGATGCCGATGCTGATCGCGCTGGCGCTGGGGCTTGTGGTTTCGGCCTCTGGGTTTGCGCTGCCGGGGCCGTTCCTGCGTTTTGTCGATATGCTGGCGGCCTCGGCCGGGGCGCTGTCACTGGTGGTGATTGGTGGATCGCTGGTGGGGCTGCCGATGCACGGCAACCGCAGTCTTGCGGCGCAGATCGCGGCGAGCAAGCTGCTTTTGCACCCGGCGCTGGTGGCTGGCGCGGCGGCGGTGCTGCTATGGGCGGGTCTGGTGGCGCTGCCGGAAGAGTTGCACAGCGCGGTGATCCTGTCGGCGGCGATGCCGATGTTCGGGATCTACACGGTGCTGGCCCAGCGGCAGGGGCTGGGGGGCGCGGCGAGTCTGGCCATGCTGACCGCCACGAGCCTCGCCTTTGTGACGCTGACCGTTCTGTTGTGGCTGCTGGTCTGATCTGACCCAGTGGGGCAGCAATGGCGAGGTGCTCCCGCGCCCGCAGGGTCCCGGCTGCGCCGGACCCCTTTCGTGCGGCCTTGGGCCGGGCGCTGTCCTTTGGACAGCGTAAGTGAATCTGCTGAGAGGTCCATTGAGGGGCAGATCTGCCCTCAACGGACCTACACAAGGATCATACTCTCTGGCGCTGCCTCAAGGGTGAACCGCGCTGGCGCGCGGCCGCAGTGCGGCCCTTGACCCATCACCAGAGAGCGGGGGCAGAAGGGCCGCTCAGGAGGTGGGGATCGCGTAGCTGTTCACCGGGCGGGAGACATTGTGCAGTTCGACCTCGCCCAGAGGGATGGCATTGGAGGGGTCTTTCAGCACATCGGCGCTGACCACGATCTGGTGGCCTTGCGTCTTGCCATATTCACCCAAGCGGGCGGCGACGTTGGCGGCGCGTCCGATGACCGTGAAATCGAGCCGTTCCTGCGAGCCGACGTTGCCATAGGTGACCGAACCATAGGCGAGGCCGGTGGCGCATTGCAGCGCCGCCAGCCCGGTGTCGCGCGCCAGTTCCGGCAGTGCATCGACGATGGCGCGGGCCGAGGCCAGTGCCTGGCTGCGGGCGCGGTAACTTTTCTGTGGATCGGCGGGGAAAACCGCCAGCACAGCGTCGCCGATGAATTTCAGCACCTCGCCGCCGTTGTCATGCACGATTGTAGAGGCGGTTTCAAAGAAGCCATTCAGCAGCTGGATATAGGCATCGCGGCCCAGGTCCTCTTCGAGCCGGGTGGAATTGCGCAGATCGCAGAACATGATGGCGGCGTCGATCTCATCTCCGTCGCCGCGGCGGATTTCACCGCCCAGGACCCGCGCGCCGGAACGTTTGCCGACATAGGTTTCCAGCAGCGATTGCGCGTTTTCGCGCTGCATGAAGACCTCGTAATAGCGGGCGATCACGGCGCTGCATTCAAATATCAGGCCCAGATTGGCGGTGGTGAACCCGTCGGGGTGATCGCTGGCCACGGTCATCACGTTGATGCGCCCGTCCGAGAACGGCAGCGGCATGGCGACGTAATCGGTGGCGCCTTCGCTGCGCAGGTCCTGAAGGATCGGGAAGGCATCGTCGGGCAGATCGCGGTGCAGCCGGTGGCGCACGCCGCCAAGCCCCTGCGAGACGTGGCGCAGGGGGCTGTTCTGATACTGCGGTTTGCTGAGGAGGTCATAGCTGGGTGCGGTGACGATGATCTCGGGGGAGCGGCGTTTCCAGACGTAGTTCTTGCCCGCGATCATCGGGTGCAGGGACCAGGCCAGCACCGACAGCCGGGCCAGTTGCACGCCTTGCTCCTGCAGCTTTTCCGCCAGCGCCTCGGTAAAGCTTTCGGGAGTGTTCAGCATTGCCGCTTCGCGCAGCAGCCAGTCGATCAGCGGGCCGGAGATATTGCCGGAATCAGGCGGGGTGAGCGTGTTCTCCCCCAGATCCAGCTGTGTTTCATCATCCTGCACGAAACCCACATGGCCGGTGATCCCGGCGGCCTCGGGCAGGGTGTTCTCGTAGAGCCCGATTTGAAACTAATTGAGTGAGTTCAGGAGGTTGTGTTTCTGTTCGGGTACGACACTGAACGGAGACCACGATGGCCTGGACCGAACTCACCCGCAGCCAGCATGCCCGTGAGGGCGAC